>NZ_QFXN01000088.1:0-23296 GCF_003144775.1 Enterobacter sp. CGMCC 5087
CGCCTTCCGGGGGCGAAGCGTGCCGGCAGGTTCAGCTGCCGGTGACGCTGGTTACCCGTCATTCCAGCGCGCGCCGCAATCCGAAGCAGGCCGAACGCGAGGATCTGGCGCAGCAGCTCAGAAGCCTGGCACTCCTTGCCGAGCAGATTGCCCGCAAATAAAACTTTGTGATCGGACTCGCTACCCCGCTATTGAACGCTTTACCGTTGCCGGATGCCAGGGCATGTTAACTAAAATTGTGAGCGCTTCGCAAAGAGGTTACTATGTCCATCACTTCACCGCTGACCCTCAGCGCCATTCTGGCCCGTCGGGACTGGGAAAATTCTGGCATCACCCAGTGGAACCGTCTGGCCGCACACGCGCCGTTGCACAGCTGGCGCAATGAATCTTCCGCAAGAGATGACGCTGGATCCGCCAGCAGGCACGTTCTCAACGGGCTATGGCGGTTTAGCTACTTTACCGCGCCGGAGCGGGTTCCTCAGGCATGGGTAACCGAAGATTGCGCAGATGCCGTTGCGATGCCCGTGCCGTCTAACTGGCAGATGCAGGGGTTCGACACGCCCATCTATACCAATGTCACCTATCCCATTCCCGTTAACCCGCCTTTCGTGCCGCAGGAAAACCCGACCGGTTGTTACTCGCTCACATTTGAGGTGGATGATGCCTGGCTTCGGAGCGGGCAGACCCGCATCATCTTCGACGGCGTGAACTCGGCGTTCCATCTGTGGTGCAACGGTCAGTGGATGGGCTATTCCCAGGACAGCCGATTGCCCGCTGAATTTGACCTCTCGGCGGCATTACGCCCCGGGCAGAACCGCCTGGCGGTCATGGTATTGCGCTGGTGCGACGGCAGCTATCTGGAAGATCAGGACATGTGGCGCATGAGCGGCATCTTCCGCGATGTGACCTTGCTGCATAAACCCGATACGCAGATTGCCGATTATCACGTGGTGACGGACCTGAATGCGGAGCTGGACCGCGCGGTGCTGAAGGTGGATGTCGCGCTGGCAGGCGCTGGCTTTGCAGACTGCGAGGTGGTCATGACCCTGTGGCGCACGGGTGAAAAATGCGCCAGCGTTTCCCGGCGTCCAGGATCTGCCATCGTCGACGAGCGCGGCAGCTGGGCAGAGCGCTTAACGGCGGCGCTCCCCGTTGACCAGCCCGCGCTCTGGAGCGCTGAAACGCCAGAACTGTATCGCCTGACGATTACGCTTCTTAACCCTCAGGGTGAGGTGCTGGAGGTTGAGGCGTGCGACGTGGGCTTCCGTCGCGTTGACATCAGCAATGGCCAGCTGAAGCTTAACGGTAAACCGCTGCTGATCCGCGGGGTTAACCGGCACGAGCATCATCCGGAAAACGGTCAGGTGATGGACGAAGCGACCATGCGCCGCGACATCGAAATCATGAAGCAGCACAACTTCAACGCCGTGCGCTGCTCGCACTACCCTAACCATCCGCTGTGGTACCGGCTTTGCGACCGCTACGGGCTGTACGTCGTTGACGAAGCCAATATCGAAACGCACGGCATGGTGCCGATGAGCCGCCTTGCTGACGATCCGCGCTGGCTGCCCGCGATGAGCGAGCGGGTGACCCGCATGGTGCAGCGCGATCGTAATCATCCCTCGGTTATCATCTGGTCCTTGGGCAATGAGTCGGGGCACGGTGCGAATCACGATGCGCTGTACCGCTGGCTGAAAACCACGGATCCGACGCGTCCGGTGCAGTATGAAGGCGGCGGCGCGAACACGGCGGCGACCGATATTGTCTGTCCGATGTACGCCCGGGTCGATCGGGATCAGCCCTTCCCGGCAGTGCCTAAATGGTCAATCAAGAAATGGATCGGCATGCCGGACGAAACGCGCCCGCTGATCCTCTGTGAATACGCCCACGCGATGGGAAATAGCTTCGGCGGGTTTGCGAAATACTGGGAAGCGTTTCGCAGCCATCCTCGCCTGCAGGGCGGGTTTGTCTGGGACTGGGTCGATCAGGCTCTGACGAAACGGGACGAAAGGGGCAACGCGTTCTGGGCCTACGGCGGAGACTTCGGGGATAAGCCGAACGATCGGCAGTTTTGTCTTAACGGGCTGGTGTTCCCCGATCGCACGCCGCACCCGGCGCTGTACGAGGCGCAGCGCGCCCAGCAGTTCTTTACCTTTACGCGGGTTAGCACCTCTCCGCTGGTGATTGAGGTGCAAAGCGGCTACCTGTTCCGCCACACCGATAACGAAATGCTGAACTGGACGGTTGCCCGGGACGGGGACGTGCTGGCCGCGGGCGAGGTGACGCTCTCGATGGCGCCTGAAGGCACCCAGCGTCTGGAGATTGACCTGCCGGAGCTGGAAGCCGGATCGGGTGAGATCTGGCTGAACGTTGAAGTACGCCAGCCGCGGGCAACGCCGTGGTCTCCGGCAGACCATCGCTGCGCGTGGGAGCAGTGGCCGCTTCCGGCTCCACTCTTTATTGCTCCGCCAGTCCCGGCGGGCGAGCCTCCAGTGTTAACGCAAACCGATCGCATCCTGGAGATCGCCCATCGTCAACAGCGCTGGCAGTTCGATCGCGCAACCGGAAACCTAACCCAATGGTGGCAAAACGGCGTTGAAACGCTCCTTTCACCTCTGACGGACAACGTCAGCCGCGCGCCGCTGGATAACGACATTGGCGTGAGTGAAGCGACGCAGATCGATCCGAACGCCTGGGTTGAACGCTGGAAAGCGTCGGGCATGTACGATCTCACCTCGTGCGTTCTGCACTGTGAGGCACAGCAGCACGCAGGCGAGGTGGTGGTCACAACCCAGCATGTCCTTGAGTATCGCGGCAAGGCGCTGTTCCTGAGTCGTAAAGTCTGGCGGGTGGACGATCGGGGCGTTCTGCATGGCGATATTCAGGTCGATATGGCGTCTGATATCCCTGAACCCGCGCGCGTTGGCCTGAGCGTTCATCTTGCCGAAACGCCGGAAAACGTTCACTGGCTGGGGCTGGGGCCGCATGAAAACTACCCGGACAGAAAGCTGGCGGCGCAGCAGGGTCGCTGGACATTACCTCTCGCAGACATGCACACGCCGTATATCTTCCCGACGGAAAATGGTTTGCGCTGCGATACCCGGGAGCTTGTGGTGGGAACGCATCAGCTGAACGGCCGGTTCCATTTCTCGGTGAGCCGCTATAGCCAGCAGCAGCTGCGTGAGACAACCCATCATCATCTGCTGCGCGAAGAGCCGGGATGCTGGCTCAACCTCGATGCGTTCCATATGGGCGTGGGCGGCGACGACTCCTGGAGCCCCAGCGTCTCTCCGGAGTTCATCCTGCAGACACGCCAGCTTCGCTATACCTTCAGCTGGCAGCAGAACCCTTAACTGACCATGAAGATGCGGCCACAGGGCGTGGCCGCAGTCCTACGCCAGAATGCCGCTCAGGCCATGCAGGCTCATGTAAATCCCTACTACGGTAATTAGCGCAGCGGAGATCCAAGGCGCTTTACGGGAGAATTCGCTAAACCCGGGCCAGCGTTTGGTCGCGTGCTTGAGGCTTAAGGCGGCAATCGCGCCGGAAGCGACCAGCGTTAACGCCAGACCAATACTGAAGCTGAACACCAGCGTCGCGCCGAGGGCGAAATGCTTCAGCTGCAGGCAGATCAGCAGCACGGTGATGGACGCCGGACAGGGGATAAGCCCGCCGGTCAGGCCAAACATCACGATCTGTCCGGTGGTGACATTTTGACCGCTGAAGCGCCGGTTAATATCCTGCGCGTGAGCGCGCTGGTGGGCGTCCTGCCACTCTTCTTCAACCAGCGAGTGTTCGTGGTGGTGATGATGATCATGATGGTGGTCATGGTCATGGTCATGGTGGTGGTGATCGTGATCGTGATCGTGCGGCTGGCTCTCTTTCCAGGTTCGCCACGCCATCCACAGGGCGATCGCAACGATCAGCACCCCGGAGATCAGCTGAAACCAGGGTTCGGACGTGTGTGCATCCCAGCCCCGACCAAACCATAATCCCGCCATCGCAACGAGCCAGACCACCGCCGTATGGGAGAGCGTGGCCGCCAGGCCGAGCAGCACCGCCTGTTTCAGCGTGCCGCGGATGGCAACAATAAAGGCGGCCATCATTGTTTTTGAATGGCCCGGTTCCAGGCCATGCAGTGCACCGAGCAGGATAGCGCTGGGAACAAACAGCCAGGCGTTGCCCTGCTGAAGGAGTGAAGCAAAATCGGTCATGGGAAATTCCGGAGTAGAAAGCGTGCGGAGATACTACTCCCCCCCAGTAGCTCAATACTACCCCCCAGTAGAAAAATACTCAGGGGGAGTAGAGCGTGATATGCTTTAAAAGCCAAAAAATAAGGAATACAGAGATGTCACATACCGTTCGCGACAAGAAGATGTTACTGACTCGCCTGAAGAAAATTCAGGGGCAGAGCACCGCGCTGGAAAAAATGCTCAACAGCGATCACGAATGTGCCGAGGTTTTACAGCAGCTGGCGGCGATCCGCGGGGCGGTCAATGGCATGATGATGCAGGTGATCGAAGGGCATTTAACCGATCATGTGGTGAAAGAGCCTGAAGAAGCGCAGCGTGAAGCCGATCTTGGCGTGGTGTTGCGGGTGATGAAATCCTATCTTAAGTAGAGTGCATGCCGAGGTTATTTTCTGCCCAAAGAATAAATTCCGTCTTTGGCAGCGCTTTACTGTAAAACCATCCCTGACCGTACTGCACGCCGTGGCGGTGTAGCCAGGCGAGCTGTCCTGCGGTTTCGACGCCCTCCGCCACCATCGCCAGCTTCAGCGACTTCGCTATTTCAATGATGTGCGGCGTCACGTTTTTATACTCCAGCGCATCCACGAACGATTTATCAATTTTTAGCGTGTCGACGTCCAGATCCTGCAGATAGCTCAGGCTGGAATAGCCCGTGCCAAAATCATCAATATAGACAGGGTGGCCCGAACGACGGAATGCGGCGATAGCCGGTGCGCTAATTTTGGGATCGGCAAAGCCGCGCTCGGTGAGCTCAAGGGCGATTTGTCGGGGATGGATTTGCCACTTATTCAGGAGCTTACTCAACAGAGGCGGCAGGATGCCGGAGGTTAAATCGGCAGGGGCGAGGTTAATGGAGATATGCTGATCCGGATGACGCTGCAGCCAGTGTCCCATATCTTCAAACACCTTTTCGATGATTAACTGCGTCAGCTGCGAGATGAGCCCCGTTTGCTCGGCAAGGGGGACAAAAATATCCGGTGAGAGGCAGCTTCCGTCTGGCTGCGGCCAGCGCGTCAGCGCCTCAGCGCCCACAATTTTTCCACTACAGAGCGCCACGATAGGCTGATAGTGAACCACAAAATCGCGGCTGTTAATGGCGTCAAGCAGGCGATTGCGCGGCGACTGGATACGCCGCAGGATCCGCAGGACAAACAGTGCGGCGAGCAGGCTTACCAACATGCCGAACGGTAACCAGAAAAGAAGCTGCCGGTGCCAGGTTTCAGCGAGCGGTTTGAGCGTTGCCCATGCGACGACGTTAAATCCAAGCTCAGGTACAGACTTCATTACGTACATTGAACCGTTGTACTGCACGCTTTTCACACCCCGCTCCTGAACCATGTCGCGGATGTGAGAGTCGAGCTTGCTGCTGCTGGCGAATATGCGGTGCGTTGCGCTTCCTACCAGGGCGGCATCAATCGCTATCTCGCCGAAAGGGATCACGTCCACCAGCGAGGCAGGATCGATCATGACAAGGTAGTGGCCTTTTCCCAGCACCGTCATGTAGCGGTTAAACCCAAGATCGTTTTGCGTGGTCAGCCACGCGCTGTAACCATCTTCGGTAATGCGCATTGGAGGGGGAAAAGGGGGCGCATGACTGGTCTGCTCCAGGGAGGAGCAGAGCGGTCGAAGGTTGTCGATATAAATTACTTCCTGGACATATCGCCACGAGAAAGCGACCCGGCGCATTTCCCTCAATTGCAAGGGGCTACATGGCACTCCCTCAAAAGCCTGCAGGTGATCGAGTGCTTCCTTTGCCTGGTCTACAACCCTGTCGGTGCGTACCAGCACGCGGGAGGCATAGTTATCCAGCGCATCGGCGAATTTATCTTCCGCCTGGCGGTGGGCCAGCCAGATGCTCAGGCAAATGGGGACCAGCACTGAAAAGATAAGTACGCCAGTCACCAGACTGACCAGATGTCGGGTTTTCATGCTGTCGTGTCCTTCCTCGTACACCCGTTCCTGGGCATTGAGTTCCCTGCCTGAAGAGAAAGATTTTACCGCGAAATGATATAGTTATAGCACGTGGTTGGCATGGTTTTCATTTTATCTCAGGCAAATGAGAAAATATCGCCAGGCGAGAGGGGGTTGTTTTTTCAAACTGGCCTGGATATTATTTTGTAATGTTATAACAAAACACAAAGGATTTACGATGAAACCCGATATCCACCCAGCCTATCGCACCGTGGTATTCCACGACACCAGTGCCAATGAATACTTTAAAGTAGGCTCAACCATTAAAACCGACCGCGAAATTGAACTCGACGGTGAGACGTATCCGTACATCACCATCGAGGTTTCTTCAAAATCGCACCCGTTTTATACCGGCAAGCAGAAAACGTTCTCCACGGACGGCAGCGCAGCGCGCTTCCGCAAGCGTTTTGGCGGTTTTCTCAATGTGAAGCGGGGCTAACCATGCAGGTACTTAACTCATTACGCAGTGCAAAGCAGCGTCACCCGGATTGCCAGATAGTCAAACGCAAGGGACGCTTATACGTGATTTGCAAATCTAATCCGCGCTTTAAGGCGGTTCAGGGACGTAAAAAAAGACGCTAAACGCGCGTTTCTCGCCAGCTTTCCAGGGATCTTTTCTGTTTGCCATCGGCAGTAAAATTGTCGGTGGCAAGCCAGCTTTCAAAGGCGTTAGCCAGCGCCGGCCACTCTTTGTCGAGAATCGAAAACCAGTCGGTATCCCGGTTACGGCCTTTTATCACCAGCGCCTGACGAAAGCGCCCCTCAAACTGAAAGCCCAGACGCAGCGCCGCTTTGCGGGAAGGCTCGTTCAGGCTATTGCACTTCCACTCATAGCGCCGGTACCCCAGGGTATCGAACACGTACCGCATCAGCAGATACTGCGCTTCTGTCGACCCTGGCGTGCGGCTTAACAGAGGAGAGAAGTGAACGTGCCCCACTTCCACGACCCCGTTTTTAGGATCGATCCGCATCAGGGACAGCGTCCCGACAGGAGACTGGGTCCGGTTGTCCATAACGGTAAAGTGGATGGGATCGGATAACTCACTTACGCTCGCCACCCATTCGGCAAACTCCTCTGCGGTGGCATCGGGTTCACGCAGCAGCCACGTCCAGCTGCGGGTATCTTCGGCCAGGGAATAGGCGGAGAACAACGCGTGGGCATGCTCCACGCGCAGCGGCTCAAGCCGACAATAGTGACCCTGAAGGACCACTCGGGACGGGGGCTGACGAGGCTGCCAGTCGATAAGGGCTTCACCTACGGGCTGCCCAAACGCATTGAATGTATTCATCTTTATTTCCGTGACGTTGAAAAGATCTCCAGATTAGCGAATTGCTGGTTCCTTAAAAAGAACCACCAGGCTATGTTTTTCTGGTACCACAAGGAGGGAAGATGAATATACCGGGTGATGAGCTTTACGCTTTGCTCCATGCTGCGCTGAAAAAGCGTGGGCAAGAGACGCTCCAGCGCGCGCTCTATCTCGCTTTGCGGGAGGCCATACTGGGCGGAAGGCTTCGGTCCGGCAGCCAGCTGCCCGGTTCGCGAACGCTGGCGCAGCAGATCTCGGTTTCCCGAAACACCGTCAATGCGGCGCTGGACCAGCTCGCGCTCGAAGGCTATTTGCTGCGTAACCGTCAGGGTACGCGGGTGGGGCAATTCGCTCATCGTACGATTGCCCGGGCATTGCCGGATCCTGACGTCAGGCTGACAAAACGGGTCGCCCTGCTGCCCGCGCCCGTGCCGCGCGACACCCCGGTGATGGCGTTTACGCCGGGAACGCCTGCCATTAGCTATTTCCCCTTGCCGCTGTGGCGGCGATTGTACGATCGCGTCCTGCGCGAGGAGGGGAGTGCCCTGTTAGGCTATGGCGACCCGGCCGGCGAGCCGTCGCTGCGGGCCGCGATTGCCCGGCATCTCGCCCTGTCCCGCGGTATCGACTGCGACGCCAGCCAGATTGTGATAACTGAAGGAGCGCTTGAGGGCGTCAACCTCTGCACGATGCTGTTAAGCGAGCCTGGCGATGTCGCCTGGGTAGAAAACCCCGGCTATAGCGGGGCAAAGAGTGCGTTTGTTAAAACCGGCCTGGCAATGACGGGAATACCGGTTGATGACGAGGGAATGTGCTGGGAAGGGCTGGATGCGCCTGTGCCCTCAATGATTTTTACCTCTCCTTCGCATCAGTTCCCTTATGGAAGCGTGCTCAGCGCGCGGCGGCGGCTGGCGCTGCTGGAGCTGGCCCGGAAGCACAACGCGTGGATCATTGAAGACGATTACGACAGCGAGTTCCGCTATGCCGGTGAGCCCGTACCGGCGATGCTGGGAATGGTCAACAATGCGCCCGTTGTATATCTGGGGACGTTCAGTAAAACGCTGTTTCCGTCACTTCGAATGGGGTTTATGGTTTTACCGCCAGCGCTGGCGAAAGCGGCTCGCCCGGCCATCGGCTCGCTGTTGCGCGGGGGGCATCGCGCGGAGCAGCGTACTCTGGCGCTGTTCATTGAAGAAGGTCATTACGCCCGTCATCTTGCCGCCATGCGTAGGCTCTACCGTAAACGCTACCGCCAGCTACGTGAGGTGCTGGGCGCAGAGCTTTATTCTCCGCATCGCATTCTGGCAGGCGAAGGGGGAATGCATCTGGCGCTGGCGATAGAGGATATTGACGACCAGAGGCTAGTGGAGCAGGCGAGGGCGTTTCAGCTGGCACCCGCTGCGCTGAGCGGGTACTACCTGGAGGCGAAGCAGGGGCAAACCGGTCTGGTTTTAGGTTACGGCAATACCTCTGCTTCTCAGTTTGCGCCGGGGATCCGACGCCTGCAGACGTTAATTACGCAGCAGCAGGGCGGGAAAGGGTAAAGACATCATAGAAAGAGAGCTGACCTTTGGTGGAGACCATTTTCTGCAGTTTCTCTTTTTGCCCGGCTTCTACCGCCGGAGAGTGCATAATGTTTTCGATCAGCTCCTCTGGCACGTAACGCGTGTTGTACCATTCGCCGTTATAGCAGACCCGGAAATCGAGCACGTCGATGTCTTCGTAACGGTAGCGCGGATTCACGTCGAAAAAGAAAAAGGCGTTAAAGACGACAAACAGTACAACCAGCAGCCAGACGGAGTCCACCAGCGTTTCGGACTTCAGCATCACAATCAGCGTCGCCAGCCACGCGGCATACATGGCGACAAACAGTCCAGGATGTTTGCGAATAAAGCTAATGCTAAAGCGCGGGCGATTGTCGCGCTTTTCGCGGAGGTTAAGATCGTCGATGGTGGCGGTAAGCAGGCGCTGTATCTCGGTCATTTTTTGCCTTCATGAGAGTTGACAATACAGGGTGTCTACCAATTTTAGGGGAGCCATCAGGCTGAAAAAAGTAACAGTCTGGCGCTAAAAGACTATAACAGTTGACTCCCCGCAACCTTACAGCGTTTTGATGATTTTTGCCGGGTTGCCGCCAACGACGACGTTAGCCGGGACGTCTTTCGTCACGACGGCGCCGGAGGCCACGACCACATTATCACCAATGGTGACGCCAGGGTTAATGACCGCCCGGCCACCAATCCAGACGTTATTGCCAATATTGACAGGTTTTCCAAATTCCACGCCGCTGTTTCGTTCTTCCGCGTCCAGGGGATGGGTAGCCGTATAAATATGAACACCCGGCGCGAGCATGCAGTTATCGCCAATATGAACAGGGCAGACATCCAGCATCACGCAGTCGAAGTTAGCATAAAAGTTTTTGCCCAGATAAATGTTATATCCGTAGTCGCAGCGGAAGCTCGGCTCAATATAAGCTCCTGCGCTTTGTCCCAGAAGTTCCGCCAGAATGTTCTGTCGTTCTGTTTTTTCATCAGGCGCGGTGTGGTTATAGCGGTAAACCAGATGGCGGGCCCGCAGTCGGTCAGCCCGTAACGTCTCATCGCCGGGGCGGTAATGTTCACCGGCAATCATTTTCTGTTTTTCTAAGCTCATTGGAAACCTCTCTGGATGTTATTACCGCAGGGTAATCGGAACAGGCCAGAAGGGGAACGTTCCCGAAAAGCCGTTGTGACTGTCGTCACAACATTGCTGCTGATGAACACGTTTTATACGGAGACCTGGCTTACGCACAGGGAGCATAACGGGACAGGTAAATAATCAGAACGAGGCGTAGAACTCTACAGACACCCTTCAAAGATTAACGGACAAATTTCCACACAGAAGTAGGGATTTTGTCATACAGCTTATTCATTGTCAGTTCAGCAAGACGATGGTCAGCGGCTGAATAAAATACCGCCAGTTCATTATCAGAAAGCTCGTATTTATTCTTTTCAATGACGCGCTCGAGCGTGTCAATTGACTGACAACGTCGTAAGCGCATCAAATAATCGATTTTTGTGAGTGGTTTATCAGACATAAATTCACCTTAGTAATTGTAATAATTTTAACAGGAAAGACTCACCGGGTTAGCTCTGCTCACGTTGACGAAACAGCGGAATAGCCGATTTCCCGATTTACGCCATTTTTGCAAATCCTGAGCGTTAATGCCGTAACTGCTGAACAACATAAAGGTGTCGTCCAGGTATTCATCAATTTGCTCAATGAGCTTATTATCTTCATTGTACTTAATTTTATAATTAAGTGCGAAGGTTGCGATATGCTCTATCAGCTCATTCAACTGTAAATTGATGGCAGACGTTGGGTCGTTTACCCAGCCATGGTTGCTTTCATCAAGATTGGCAAGGCAGTCATGGTACAAGGATTCGCAGAGAAATTTCAACTGCGCGATATCATGCCTTTTTGGCGAGTACTCGTCCATAGCGCATCCCCTTCTGAGTGATTTCTTACTCACCGAACATCATTGTCGGGATGGATACAACTGACTTAGCTACATGAGTGCTGTGTTCCTGATAACCTAACTATAAGCCACTCCTTCCTGGATTTCACCGCGCTATTACGAAAAATTACAAATAAAAACCGCAGGCTGGGAGCGTCTACGCAAATGGTCACCCTGGACTCAACGTTTTTATCCAAATTAACGACGGGGTTTTATCGCTTCCTTACGTTTCATCAGCTTAGCAAAAATGATAAGAAAAGTTCAGATTCAGACTTATCTTTGTAAGAACTTCTCATTAGGAATATTCCTAATACCTTAAGCGGGGAAATGAAATTAAAAAAATCCTGAATTCACCGATTAAGGTATCAGTTAATTATGATATGTCTATTTAAGATGGCAGAAAATAAATTGAGCCACAATAAGCGTAATTTATGATTTTTTCTGAAAATGAAAAAGGCCGCTAATGCGGCCTTTTTATCATGTGGAACCGGTATCAGTGAGGTTCTACCGAATGACTGTGCTCAATATCTTCATTTTTACGGCTGAAGCGGCGGCGAACCACCACGAAGAACACCGGTACGAAGAAGATAGCCAGTACGGTCGCGGTGATCATCCCACCCATAACGCCTGTACCTACCGCATTCTGCGCGCCGGAACCCGCACCGGAGCTGATAACCAGCGGCAGTACGCCGAGGATAAACGCCAGCGACGTCATCAGGATTGGGCGCAGACGCATACGAACCGCTTCAAGCGTCGCCTCAATAAGGCCTTTGCCTTCTTTCTCCATCAGATCTTTGGCGAATTCAACGATTAGTATCGCGTTCTTCGCCGACAAGCCAATGGTTGTCAGCAGGCCTACCTGGAAGTAAACGTCGTTGGTCAGTCCACGGAACGTTGCTGCAAGCAGCGCACCGATAACCCCGAGTGGAACCACCAGCATAACGGAGAACGGAATCGACCAGCTCTCGTACAGTGCCGCCAGACACAGGAAGACCACAATCAGTGAAATGGCGTACAGAGCAGGGGCCTGGTTACCGGACAGACGTTCCTGATAGGACATACCGGTCCAGTCATAGCCAATACCCGCAGGCAGTTTGCTTGCCAGTTCTTCCATCAGGTTCATGGCTTCACCGGTGCTTCGGCCCGGAGCAGCCTGACCCAGGATCTCCATTGATGGCAGACCGTTATAGCGTTCCAGACGCGGTGAACCGTATTCCCAGCGTGAGGTTGAGAACGCCGAGAATGGTACCATCTGACCATTGCTGCCGCGCACGAACCAGCTGTTGATATCGTTCGGCAACATACGGTACTGCGCCTCGGACATCACGTACACTTTCTTCACACGACCGCGGTCGATGAAGTCGTTAACGTAGCTACCGCCCCAGGCTGCGCCCAGGGTGGTGTTGATGTCACTGATGGATACGCCAAGCGCCTGGGCTTTCTCCTGGTCGATATCGATCTTGTACTGTGGCGTATCTTCCAGGCCGTTTGGACGCACGCCGACCAGCAGGTCAGGGTGTTTAGCGACTTCACCAAACAGCTGGTTACGCGCCTGCGTCAGTTTTTCGTGACCCAGACCGCCCTGGTCGATCAGCTGGAAGTCGAAGCCGGTTGCGGTACCCAGTTCAACAATCGCTGGCAGGTTAAAGGCGAATACCATCGCATCTTTAATCTGCGAGAAGGTGCCCATTGCACGGCCGGTGATGGCTTCCACCTTGTTCTCTTTGCCCGGACGTTCAGACCAGTCCTTCAGAGAGACGAAGGCAATACCGGTGTTCTGACCGCGACCCGCAAAGCCAAAGCCGTTAACCGCAAACACGGATTCAACGTTGGCTTTCTCTTTGGTGAGGTAGTAATCGGTCATCTCATCCAGCACTTTCTGGGTACGCTCTTGCGACGCACCCGCCGGAAGCTGAGCCATACTCAGGAACACGCCCTGGTCTTCATCTGGCAGGAACGAGCTTGGCAGACGAACGAACAGGTAGGCCATGCCCACCACGATGATGATATAGAGCAGCAGGTAACGACCGGTGCTGCGCAGGATGTTACCCACGCTGTCGGTGTAGTGGTGCGTGCTCTTATCGAACATGCGGTTAAACCAGCCGAAGAAGCCTTTATGCTCGCCGTGACCGCCTTTCTGAATCGGCTTCAGCATGGTGGCACACAGGGCAGGGGTCAGGATCAACGCCACCAGCACCGACAGCGCCATCGCGGAAACGATGGTAATAGAGAACTGACGGTAAATCGCACCGGTAGAGCCCCCGAAGAAGGCCATCGGGATAAATACCGCAGACAGAACCATCGCGATACCGACCAGCGCGCCCTGGATCTGGCCCATTGATTTACGGGTCGCTTCCTTCGGCGGCAAACCTTCTTCCGCCATCACGCGTTCGACGTTCTCGACCACGACGATGGCGTCATCCACCAGCAGGCCGATGGCGAGCACCATCCCGAACATCGTCAGGGTGTTTATCGAGTAGCCAAATATCGACAGGATCGCAAAGGTTCCGAGCAGAACAACCGGCACGGCAATCGTTGGGATAAGCGTCGCGCGGAAGTTTTGCAGGAACAGGTACATCACCAGGAATACCAGGATGATCGCCTCAACCAGCGTCTTAACCACTTCGTGAATCGAGATTTTCACGAACGGCGTGGTGTCGTACGGGTAAACGATTTTCAGACCTGACGGGAAGAACGGTTCCATCTTCTTCAGCTCTGCGCGGATCGCCGTGGCGGTGTCCAGGGCGTTAGCGCCTGTCGCCAGTTTGATACCCAGACCGGAAGCCGGTTTACCGTTAAACTTCGCGATGATGTCGTAGTTCTCACCGCCCAGCTCAACTTTCGCCACGTCGCGCAGGCGAACCTGCGAACCGTCCTGATTCACCTTCAGCAGAATTTTGCTGAACTCATCGGCAGAGGTCAGACGGGTCTGCGCGATGATCGAGGCGTTAAGCTGCTGGCCTTTCACCGGCGGCGTACCGCCTAACTGACCGGCCGCTACCTGGGCGTTCTGCGCTTTAATCGCGCTGATCACGTCAACCGGCGTCAGCTGGAAGTTGTTCAGCTTGTTCGGATCCATCCAGATACGCATCGCGTACTGGGAACCGAACAGCTGCACGTCACCCACGCCGGAAGTACGGCTGATGGCGTCCTTCATGTTGGCGCCCACGTAGTCGGAAATATCCTCCTGCGTCATGGTGCCGTTGGTGTTGATAACGCCGACAACCATCAGGAAGCTACTGGACGATTTCTCGACGCTCACACCCTGCTGTTGTACTTCCTGCGGCAGCAAAGGCATTGCCAGCTGCAGTTTGTTCTGCACCTGAACCTGCGCAATGTCCGCATCCGTACCTGACTGGAAGGTCAGGGTGATCTGCACCGTACCGGTGGAGTCACTGTTTGAGGACATGTACATCAGGTTATCGATACCGTTCATGTTCTGTTCGATAACCTGGGTGACGGTGTCCTGCACCGTTTTCGCATCAGCCCCCGGGTAGGTTGCGGAAATTGTCACCGCCGGTGGCGCAATCGTTGGATATTGCGCGACAGGCAGCTTCAGGATCGCAAGTCCCCCGGCCAGCATGATGATAATGGCGATCACCCACGCAAATATGGGGCGATCGATAAAGAAATTAGGCATGTCTTAACGGCTCCTGTTTAAGTTAAGACTTGGTTTGTTCTGACTGGCCAGCGGCCGAAGCTTGTTGTTTATCGTCAGATTTCACTTCCTGTGCTTTAACCTGCGCGCCAGGACGAACTTTTTGCAAACCAGTAACAATCACGCGATCGCCATCTTTCAGACCTTCCGTCACCAGCCATTTATCGCCAATCGCCTGGGTGGCGGTGATATTGCGCGTTTCGACTTTGTCATCTGCCCCAACAACCAGCGCGCTCGCATCGCCGCGTGGCGTACGGGTCACACCCTGCTGTGGAACCAGAAGTGCGGTTGGATTCGTTCCTTCTTCCAGACGCGCACGAACGAACATACCTGGCAGCAGATTTTTGTCAGGGTTCGGGAAAATCGCACGTAAGGTGATGGAACCGGTAGTCTGGTCGACCGTCACGTCAGAGAATTCCAGGGTACCTTCCTGCGGGAACTTAATACCGTCGTTGGTAATCAGCTCCACTTTGGCTTTGCCGTTTTCCTGTTTCAGGGTGCCGTTAGCCAGCTCCTGTTTCAGGCGCAGGAAATCGTTGCTGGACTGCGTCACGTCAACGTAGATCGGATCGAGCTGCTGCACCGTCGCCAGCGCATTGGTCTGACCGTTCTGCACCAGCGCCCCTTCCGTGACGGAAGATTTACCAATACGACCGCTGATAGGGGAGGTCACTTTGGTATAGGCCAGGTTAATGCGCGCGGTTTCGACGGCCGCTTTGGCTGCCACCACGGCCGCGTTAGCCTGCTGTGCATCGGCCAGAGCGGTATCGTAATCCTGTTGGCTGATGTACTTGGTACCGAGCAGCTTTTGGTAGCGGTTCAACGTCAGCTGAGCAATTTTGGCCGCGGCTTGTGCTTTCGCCAGGTCGCCTTTCGCACTTTCATAAGAGGCCTGATAGGTTGCTGGATCAATCTGATACAGAGACTCACCGGCTTTCACATCACCACCTTCGGTGAAGTTACGCTTCAGGATAATGCCGCTAACCTGAGGACGCACTTCCGCAATGCGGTAAGCATTGGTACGGCCTGGTAATTCGGTGGTGATTTGAAGAGGTTCAGATTTGAGCGTCACGACGCCTACTTCTGGCGCCTGCTGAGCTCCTTGTTGAGCTGGTTTGTCGTCACATCCTGTTAGCGCTAAGCTGCCTGAGAGCATCAGAACGACCGCCAGAGGCGTTAACCCTCTGTTTTTGTTCATATGTAAACCTCGAGTGTCCGATTTCAAATTGATCAAGGGTCCTGAGTCTAAAAACCCATTGCTGCGTTTATATTATCGTCATGCTATGGTACATACATTCACAAATGTATGTAAATCTGACTCCTGTAAATTCACCCACCTATGGCACGAAAAACTAAACAACAAGCGCTGGAAACCCGACAACACATTCTGGATGTGGCAATACGTTTGTTCTCGCAGCAGGGTGTTTCATCCACCTCGCTGGCGCAGATTGCTCAGGCTGCCGGTGTGACGCGAGGAGCGATTTACTGGCATTTTAAAGATAAGTCAGATCTGTTCAGTGAAATCTGGGAGCTTTCAGAGTCCAGCATTAGCGATCTCGAGAGTGAGTATCGGGCAAAATTCCCTAACGATCCACTCTCAGTATTGAGAGAAATATTAGTATATATCCTTGAAGCAACGGTAGTTGAAGAACGTCGCAGATTAATGATGGAGATTATTTTCCATAAATGCGAGTTCGTGGGCGAGATGGCGGTGGTGCAGCAGGCGCAACGCAGCCTTAGCCTGGAGAGCTATGATCGTATTGAACAGAATCTGAACCTGTGTATGCAGGCAAAACTCTTACCGGCCAATCTCTTGACCCGACGGGCGGCAATCCTGATGCGCAGCTACATTTCAGGTCTGATGGAAAACTGGCTTTTCGCGCCGCAATCCTTTGACCTCAAAGAGGAAGCCCGCAGCTACGTGGCGATTTTACTGGAAATGCTACAGCTCTGCCCCACGCTGCGCAGCGACGCGCCTTCGCTAACGGCCTGATCCCTATCCAGGATTTATCTCAGAGGATAACGTTCGCGCTATTCTGCTTTCAGCGAGCGTGATATTCTTCACGCCGGACTATTTTCGGTCATCTTCTGACATCATTCACAACTATGCTGCCCATCAATCGCTCGCAACATCCTGTTTTTGCATTGCTCTTTGCGATGCTGTTTTTCTTCGCTACGGCGCCGCTGACCTGGGCCCGCGCCGATAACAGCAACGATATTCCCTCGCGCAGCGATGTTCAGTCGCAGCTCGACACGCTGAACAAACAAAAAGATCTCTCCCCTCAGGAGAAACTCGTCCAGCAGGATCTGACGGAAACGCTGGAAACGCTGGATAAAATTGAACGCATCAAAGCGGAAACCGTCCAGCTTCGCCAGAAGGTGGCGCAGGCCCCTGAAAATATGCGTAAGGCCACCGAAGCGCTGAATGCTCTCAGCGATGTGGATAACGACGACGAGACGCGTAAGACGCTCTCGACGCTCTCCTTACGTCAGCTGGAGTCCCGCGTCGCACAACTGCTCGACGACCTGCAAACCGCGCAGTCGGATCTTGCAACGTATAACAGCCAGCTTGTTTCTCTGCAGACCCAGCCCGAGCGCGTGCAAAACGCGATGTACGCCGCGTCTCAGCAGCTGCAGCAGATCCGCAACCGTCTGAACGGCACGACGGTAGGCGAGGGTACGCTGCGCCCGACGCAGCAAACGCTGCTGCTGGTTCAGCAGACCTTGCTCAATGCGCAAATCGAACAGCAGCGTAAAAGCCTGGAAGGGAATACGGTGCTGCAGGACACGCTTCAGAAACAGCGTGATTACGTCACCGCGAACATTAACCGCCTGGAACACCAGCTTCAGCTGTTGCAGGAGGCGGTAAACAGCAAACGCCTGACCCTGACGGAAAAAACCGCCCAGGAGGCCGTATCGCCTGACGAAACCGCCCGCATTCAGGCGAATCCGCTGGTGAAACAGGAGCTCGAGGCCAACCACCAGCTTAGCCAGCGCCTGATACTGGCGACGGAAAACGGCAACTCGCTGGTTCAGCAAAATATCAAAGTGAAGAACTGGCTGGATCGCGCGCTGCAGGCTGAGCGCAACATCAAAGAGCAGATTGCGGTCCTGAAGGGCAGCCTCCTGCTGTCGCGTATTCTCTACCAGCAGCAGCAGACGCTCCCGTCCGCCGATGAGCTGGAAGACATGACCAACCGCATTGCGGATTTACGTCTGGAACAGTTTGACGTCAACCAGCAGCGCGATGCCCTTTTCCAGAGTGATGCCTTTGTCGCCAAAATTGAAGAGGGGCATTCCAGCGACGTGAACCCGGAAGTGCACGACGCGCTGCTCCAGGTCGTCGATATGCGTCGCGAGCTGCTGGACCAGCTCAACAAACAGCTGGGCAACCAGCTGATGATGGCCATTAACCTGCAAATCAACCAGCAGCAGCTGGTGAGCGTCTCGAAAAGTCTGCAGGAGATCCTGACCCAGCAGATTTTCTGGGTAAACAGCAACAAGCCGATGGACTGGGACTGGGTCAAATCCTTCCCGGAGACGCTGAAAACGCAGATTAAGAGCATGAAGATCACCGTAAACTGGGAGAAAGCCTGGCCAGCGGTCATGATTGCTTTCCTGGCCGGTTTACCGCTGCTGCTGATTGCCGGTCTGATCCGCTGGCGTCTGGGCTGGCTGAAAAAATACCAGGCGAAGCTGGCCTCCGAAGTGGGGCAGCTGCGCAACGATAGCCAGCTCCATACGCCAAAAGCGATTCTCATCGATCTCATCCGCGCTCTGCCGGTGTGCCTGATTATTCTGGCTGTGGGCCTGATTCTGCTCACCATGCAGCTCAACGTCAGCGACCTGCTGTGGGCGTTCAGTAAAAAGCTGGCGCTGTTCTGGCTGGTGTTTGGCGTGTGCTGGAAGGTGCTGGAAAAAGACGGCGTGGCGGTGCGTCATTTCAACATGCCAGCGCAGCTGACCAGCCACTGGCGTCGTCAGATTGTGCGCATTAGCCTGGCGCTCCTGCCGCTGCACTTCTGGTCGGTTGTCTCTGAGCTTTCTCCGCTGCACCTGATGGATGACGTGCTGGGCCAGCTGGTCATCCTGCTGAACCTGCTGCTGATTGCGATCCTGATGTGGCCGATGTGCCGCGACAGCTGGCGTGATAAAGAGTCCCACAATATTCGCCTGGCCACCGTAACGGTGCTGGCGATCATTCCGCTGGCGCTGATGGTGCTGACGGCAACGGGCTACTTCTATACCACGCTGCGCCTGTCCGGTCGCTGGATTGAAACGGTCTATCTGGTGATCGTCTGGAACCTGCTCTATCAGACCGTGCTGCGCGGCCTGAGCGTGGCGGCTCGCCGCATTGCCTATCGCCGTGCTATCGCGCGTCGTCAGCATCAGGTGAAAGAAGGGGCCGAAGGCGCGGAGCCGCAGGAAGAGCCGACCATCGCCCTGGAGCAGGTTAACCAGCAGACGCTGCGCATCACCATGCTGGTGATGATCGCCCTGTTTGCGGTGATGTTCTGGGCTATCTGGTCCGATCTTATTACCGTTTTCGCCTATCTCGACAGTATTACCCTCTGGCAATACAACGGTACCGAAGCGGGCGCGGCGGTCATGAAAAGCGTGACCATGGGCAGCCTGCTGTTTGCGCTGGTGTCGTCGGTGGTGGCCTGGGCGCTGATTCGCAACCTGCCAGGCCTGCTCGAAGTTCTGCTCCTGTCACGTCTGAATCTTCGCCAGGGGGCGTCCTACGCCATTACCACGATCCTCAACTACGTGATCATTATTGTCGGGGCGATGACGGTCTTTGGCTCGCTTGGCGTCTCGTGGGATAAACTGCAGTGGCTGGCGGCGGCCCTCTCGGTCGGTCTTGGTTTTGGCCTGCAGGAGATCTTCGGTAACTTTGTGTCCGGCCTGATCATCCTGTTCGAACGTCCGGTACGAATCGGCGATACGGTTACCATCGGCACCTTCTCCGGTACGGTCAGCAAGATCCGTATTCGTGCCACCACCATCACCGACTTCGATCGCAAAGAGGTGATCATCCCGAACAAAGCGTTCGTGACCGAGCGCCTGATCAACTGGTCGCTCTCCGATACGGTGACGCGCGTGGTGATCCGCCTGGGCGTAGCCTATGGATCGGATCTGGAGAAGGTGAAAGAGGTGCTGCTCAAGGCGGCGTCAGAACATCCGAAAGTGATGCACGATCCGGCTCCGGCGGTCTTCTTCACCACCTTTGGGCCGAGCACGCTGGATCACGAGCTGCGTTTATACGTGCGCGAGCTGCGCGACCGCAGCTACACGGTGGATGAGCTTAACCGCTCTATCGATCGTTTGTGCCGTGAAAACGATATTAATATCGCCTTCAACCAGCTTGAGGTTCACCTGCGCAACGAGAAGGGTGATGAGCATACGGAAGTGAAGCGCGACATTAAGGGTGACGATCCTACGCCTGCATAATCTATTTTCCCTCGGCCCTCAGGGGCGAGGGAACGATTTTCCCCCTCTCCCTCAGGGAGAGGGCCGGGGTGAGGGTAATTTACCTTCAAAATCCCGCCGCACAATCTCCAGTGCCTTAAGCACCGTTTCGGCGGGGATCTCATGATTCTCCAGCAGCATAATCAAATCGACGGCCAGCTTGACCTCATCGGGTGCATTTTCCAGCGACATGGGTGTGGCTCCTGTTAACGGGTCAAACGTTCAATGACGCGCTCAATCTCATCCAGCGCCTGACGGCAGCGGACGATGCGTCCTTCCAGCGCGCTAATCTCGCGCATCAATAGCTGCTGCTCTTCCAGCGTTTCGCTGTTGTTCAGCCGCGACTCGCGCTCGCGCTTCATCTCAAACAGCCGGCGCTCAAACTCCTGGTTCTCCAGCCGCTTGCGCTGCCATTTACCGAGCCCCGGCGAGGCGCTGTCCCAGGCGCGCAGCGGCCAGGCGGTAATCTCGCGATGCAGGGCGGTGATCTGCTCAGTGAGATGCTCTGCAAGCCACGCCACCTGCTCCTGCTGTTCACTCTCAACCGCATGGCGAAGCTCGTCGAGGTTAGTCTGCGCTTCAGCAAGGTAATCCTGAATGACTGTGCTGCGGGTACGAAAAAGCCGCCGGTCAAAGCGCGGCTTCAGCGTGGCGTGCCCCATTAGCGGCGTGGCCTGCTCCCGCAGAGCAATCAGCTGATTTTGCAGCCTCTCAAGAAGCAGTGCTGTTTTCAAGGCGCTCTCCAGTGGTAAAGTAGCCGTTCAGTTTGATAACGATTCGCATTATGAAGCGTACTATTTTAATCATCATTGGCTGGCTCGCGGTAGTGCTTGGCACGCTGGGGGTGTTTTTACCCTTGTTGCCGACCACGCCATTTATCCTGCTTGCGGCCTGGTGCTTCGCCCGCTCGTCGCCGCGTTTTCACCACTGGCTGCTCTACCGCTCATGGTTTGGCGGCTATCTGCGGCACTGGCAAAAACACCGGGCCATGCCGCCCGGCGCGAAGCCGCGCGCGATCGCAGTGATTCTCATCACCTTCGCTATTTCATTATGGCTGGTGAAAATGATGTGGGTACGTATTCTGCTGCTGGCGATCCTGACCTGCCTGCTTTTCTTTATGTGGCGGATCCCCGTGGTTGATGAAAAGCAACAAAAGCACTGAAGCCTCATCATGGCTGTTGCAATTATCACGCGCAGCCAGTAAATTCGACCGTTTTCGAGCACAGGTGCGCCTGGTCAAAGGTTAAACAGTTGTTGCCTTGGCCGACTCGTTGCGCGCTGTGAGTAACACTGTTTCATTTAGGCAAAACCGATGACCGCAACTGCACAGCAGCTTGAATATCTGAAAAACAGCATCAAAAGCATCCAGGACTATCCAAAGCCTGGCATTCTTTTCCGTGATGTCACCAGCTTGCTGGAAGACCCGAAAGCGTACGCGCTCAGCATTGAACTGCTGGTCGAGCGTTATAAAAACGCCGGGATCACCAAAGTAGTAGGTACCGAAGCCCGTGGCTTCCTGTTTGGCGCACCGGTTGCGCTGGCGATGGGCGTGGGTTTTGTGCCGGTGCGTAAGCCGCGCAAACTGCCGCGTGAAACCATTGCTGAGAGCTATGAGCTGGAGTACGGCACCGATCAGCTGGAGATCCACGTTGATGCGATCAAGCCTGGCGACAAGGTGCTGGTGGTCGACGATCTGCTGGCAACCGGCGGTACCATTGAAGCGACCGTGAAATTGATCCGTCGTCTGGGTGGTGAAGTGACCGACGCGGCATTCATCATCAACCTGTTCGATCTCGGCGGTGAACAGCGCCTGGAAAAACAGGGCATCACCAGCTACAGCCTGGTGCCTTTCCCGGGTCACTAATCCCGGTTTTCACAACCTCGCTCAATGGGTGAGGTTGTGATAGCATTCCCCTCCATAAATTCACCTTCCAGCGTTGCAGAGCCTGCCCATGAGTTATCAGGTGTTAGCCCGTAAATGGCGACCACAAACCTTTGCTGACGTTGTCGGTCAGGAACATGTGCTGACGGCCCTGGCGAACGGCTTGTCGCTAGGTCGCATCCATCACGCCTATCTTTTCTCCGGCACCCGCGGCGTCGGTAAGACCTCTATTGCCCGCTTGCTGGCAAAAGGTCTCAACTGCGAAACCGGGATCACCGCCACGCCGTGCGGCGTGTGTGATAACTGCCGGGAGATCGAGCAGGGGCGTTTTGTCGATCTGATCGAGATCGACGCCGCCTCGCGCACCAAAGTGGAAGATACCCGCGATCTGCTCGATAACGTGCAGTACGCCCCGGCGCGCGGCCGCTTCAAGGTCTACCTGATTGATGAAGTGCACATGCTGTCGCGCCACAGCTTTAACGCCCTGCTGAAAACGCTGGAAGAGCCGCCCGCGCACGTGAAGTTCCTGCTGGCGACCACCGATCCGCAAAAGCTGCCGGTCACGATTTTGTCGCGCTGCCTGCAGTTCCACCTGAAGGCGCTGGACGTTGAGCAGATCCGCGCGCAGCTTGAGCACATTCTTGATGAAGAGAAAATTGTCCACGAACCGCGTGCCCTGCAGCTGCTGGCCCGCGCGGCGGACGGCAGCCTGCGTGATGCGCTCAGCCTGACCGACCAGGCGATTGCCAGCGGTGACGGCAAGCTCTCCACCGAGGCGGTCAGCACCATGCTCGGCACGCTGGATGACGATCAGGCGCTGTCGCTTATCGAAGCGATGATTGCCGCCAACGGCGAACGCGTGATGTCGCAGGTGAATGCCGCCGCTTCCCGGGGTATCGAATGGGAAGGACTGCTGGTTGAGATGCTCAGCCTGCTGCACCGCGTGGCGATGCTGCAGCTTTCTCCGTCCGCCATCGGTGCGGATATGGCCGCTATTGAACAGCGGATGCGTGAGCTTGCCCGCACCGTGCCGCCTGCCGACGTGCAGCTGTATTACCAGACGCTGCTGATTGGCCGCAAAGAATTACCGTTCGCGCCGGATCCACGGATGGGCGTTGAAATGACGCTGCTGCGCGCGCTGGCGTTCCATCCGCGCATGCCATTGCCGGAGCCGGAAGCGCCGCGGCAGTCTTTCGCGCCGGTCGCCCCTACGGCGGTGATGTCGCCGCAGCAGGTGCCGCCGCAGCCGACGCCACCGCC
>NZ_QFXN01000089.1:0-8430 GCF_003144775.1 Enterobacter sp. CGMCC 5087
CAGTTCGGTGCTTGCCGCACGCAGCCAGCTGCAGCGTGCGCAGGGAGTAACCAAACCAAAAAAGAGTGAACCGGCAGCGCCAGGAAGAGCGCGGCCGGTGAACAACGCCGCGCTTGAACGACTGGCCTCGGTAACGGAGCGCGTACAGTCGCGTCCGGCACCGTCCGCGCTCGAGCAGAAAGCCCCGGTGAAAGAAGAGGCTTACCGCTGGAAGGCAACCACCATCACTGAAACGGTGAAGGAAGAGGTCGCCACGCCGAAAGCGCTGAAAAAGGCGCTGGAGCATGAGAAAACGCCGGAGCTTTCCGCGAAGCTTGCCGAAGAGTCCATTGCCCGGGACGCCTGGGCCGCCGAGGTCAGCAAACTCCAGCTGCCGAAGCTGGTCGAGCAGGTCGCGCTGAATGCCTGGAAAGAGCAGGACGGCAATCAGGTGCGTTTGCACCTGCGTCCGGGCCAGCGGCACCTCAATTCTCCTGGCGCGCAAAAGGCGCTGGCGGAAGCGCTCGCCGCATTACAGGGCGCGCCGGTTGAATTGACTATCATTGAAGATGATAATCCGGCAGTGAAAACGCCGCTGGAGTGGCGCCAGGCCATTTATGAAGAAAAGCTCGCGCAGGCGCGCGAGGCGATTATTGCGGATAACAACATTCAGACCCTGCGCCGGTTCTTCGACGCCGATCTGGATGAAGAGAGTATTCGCCCCATTTGATCGTGAGTCTGACTTACGGTTGTAATCCTTAAACGTGAAAGAAGAGAGAAGCCTATGTTTGGTGGAAAAGGCGGTCTGGGTGGCCTGATGAAGCAGGCTCAGCAGATGCAGGAAAAAATGCAGAAGATGCAGGAAGAGATCGCTCAGCTGGAAGTCACGGGTGAGTCCGGTGCCGGTCTGGTCAAAGTGACCATCAACGGTGCGCACAACTGCCGTCGCGTGGAAATCGACCCGAGCCTGCTCGAAGACGACAAAGAGATGCTGGAAGATCTGGTTGCAGCCGCGTTTAACGATGCCGCTCGCCGTATCGACGAAACTCAGAAAGAGAAAATGGCCTCTGTTTCCAGCGGTATGCAGCTGCCGCCTGGCTTCAAGATGCCATTCTGATGCAAACCAGTCCGCTGCTCACGCAGTTAATGGAAGCACTGCGCTGCCTGCCGGGCGTTGGCCCGAAGTCGGCGCAGCGCATGGCGTTTACGCTATTGCAGCGCGACCGCAGCGGCGGGATGCGCCTGGCGCAGGCTTTAACCCGCGCCATGTCAGAAATTGGTCACTGTGCGGATTGCCGCACCTTTACCGAGCAGGACGTGTGTAACATCTGTACGAACCCGCGTCGTCAGGAAAACGGTCAGATTTGCGTGGTGGAGAGTCCGGCGGACATCTACGCCATCGAACAAACCGGGCAGTTTTCCGGCCGCTACTTCGTGCTGATGGGGCATCTCTCACCGCTGGACGGTATTGGCCCGGATGATATCGGTCTTGACCGCCTTGAACAGCGTCTTGAGTCCGAAACCATCAAAGAGGTCATCCTCGCCACCAACCCGACGGTGGAAGGGGAGGCAACCGCCAACTACATCGCTGAACTGTGCTCACAGTACGGCGTTGACGCCAGCCGCATCGCCCACGGCGTGCCGGTGGGCGGCGAGCTGGAAATGGTCGACGGCACCACGCTTTCGCACTCTCTGGCCGGGCGTCACAAGATTATTTTCTGACCAAACGGAGGCTGCGCGCGCGGCCTCCGCTTGAAAATTTCCCCCCTTATCCCCATCTCTCACTCAACGTTTTAAAACCCCATTAAATGGCATTGTTGAGGTCGACATAGATGAAAGGACAAGAAACCCGTGGTTTCCAGTCAGAAGTAAAACAGCTTCTGCACCTGATGATCCATTCCCTGTATTCCAACAAAGAAATTTTCCTGCGTGAGCTGATTTCCAACGCCTCGGACGCGGCGGACAAGCTGCGCTTCCGCGCGCTGTCTAACCCAGACCTGTACGAAGGCGACGGCGAGCTGCGCGTGCGCGTCTCGTTCAATAAAGAGAACCGCACCCTGACCATCGCCGATAACGGCATCGGGATGAACCGCGACGAGGTGATCGACCACCTCGGCACCATTGCCAAATCCGGCACCAAAGCGTTCCTCGAGTCCATGGGCTCTGACCAGGCGAAAGACAGCCAGCTCATCGGCCAGTTCGGCGTGGGCTTCTACTCGGCGTTTATCGTGGCCGACAAAGTCACCGTGCGCACCCGTGCGGCAGGCGACAGCGCCGAGAACGGCGTGCTGTGGGAATCCAAAGGGGAAGGCGAGTACACCGTTGATGACATCACTAAGGCGGATCGCGGGACCGAAATCACCCTGCACCTGCGTGAAGGGGAAGACGATTTCCTGAATGACTGGCGCGTGCGCTCCATCATCAGCAAATATTCTGACCACATCGCGCTGCCGGTTGAGATTGAAAAACAGGAAGAGAAAGACGGTGAAACCGTGGTCTCCTGGGAGAAGATCAACAAGGCGCAGGCGCTGTGGACGCGCAATAAGTCTGAAATTAAAGACGACGAATACAACGAGTTCTACAAGCACATCGCCCACGACTTTACCGACCCGCTGACCTGGAGCCACAACCGCGTGGAAGGTAAGCAGGAGTACACCAGCCTGCTGTACATTCCGGCACAGGCGCCATGGGACATGTGGAACCGCGATCACAAGCACGGCCTGAAGCTGTACGTTCAGCGCGTGTTCATCATGGACGACGCCGAGCAGTTCATGCCGAACTACCTGCGCTTCGTGCGCGGTCTGATAGATTCCAACGATCTGCCGCTGAACGTTTCGCGTGAAATTCTGCAGGACAGCACCGTCACCCGTAACCTGCGCAACGCCCTGACCAAACGTGCGCTGCAGATGCTGGAAAAACTGGCGAAAGACGATGCTGAAAAATATCAGACCTTCTGGAAACAGTTCGGTCTGGTGCTGAAAGAAGGCCCGGCAGAAGACACCGCGAACGTTGAAACCATCGCCAAACTGCTGCGCTTCGCCTCTACGCACACCGACTCCTCCGCGCAGACCGTGTCGCTGGAAGAGTACGTCTCCCGCATGAAAGAAGGGCAGGAGAAGATCTACTACATCACCGCCGACAGCTACGCGGCGGCGAAGAGCAGCCCGCACCTGGAGCTGCTGCGTAAGAAAGGCATCGAAGTGCTGCTGCTTTCTGACCGCATCGATGAGTGGATGATGAACTACCTGACCGAGTTCGACGGTAAGGCGTTCCAGTCCGTAGCCAAAGCCGACGAATCCATCGACAAGCTGGCCGATGAAGTGGACGAAAGCGCGAAAGAAGCCGAGAAGGCGCTGGAGCCGTTCGTTGAGCGCGTGAAAACCCTGCTGGGCGAGCGCGTGAAAGAGGTGCGCTTCACGCACCGTCTGACCGACACTCCGGCGATTGTCACCACCGATGCCGACGAAATGAGTACTCAGATGGCGAAGCTGTTCGCTGCGGCGGGCCAGGCGGTACCGGAAGTGAAATATATCTTTGAGCTTAATCCGGATCATCCTCTGGTGAAACGCGCGGCGGATACCCAGGACGACGCCCGCTTTGCCGAGTGGGTTGAGCTGCTGCTGGATCAGTCCCTGCTGGCCGAGCGCGGCACGCTGGAAGATCCTAACCTGTTCATTAAACGTGTGAATGCGCTGCTGCTGGCGTAATTGACCACGCCTCCCCTGGTCTTCTCCCTCTCCCGTGGGAGAGGGCCGGGGTGAGGGCACCAGACCGTACTAACCCAAATAATCTCCCCTCGTTAACCGTTTCAGCCTTCCCGCCTTCCTTGAGCGATGCCCGTTCTGGTGGTATTGTTTAGCGCTTTTGAAAAATTGAAACGACTTTTGAGGGGATTTTCGCAATGCGTATTATTCTGCTTGGCGCTCCGGGCGCGGGTAAAGGAACTCAGGCTCAGTTCATCATGGAGAAATACGGTATTCCGCAAATCTCCACCGGTGACATGCTGCGCGCCGCTGTTAAATCTGGCTCCGAGCTGGGTAAACAAGCGAAAGACATCATGGACGCAGGCAAGCTGGTGACCGACGAGCTGGTTATTGCTCTGGTCAAAGAGCGCATTGCTCAGGAAGACTGCCGTAACGGTTTCCTGCTGGACGGCTTCCCGCGCACCATTCCTCAGGCTGACGCCATGAAAGAAGCGGGCATCAACGTGGACTACGTTCTGGAGTTCGACGTACCGGACGAGCTGATCGTTGACCGTATCGTTGGCCGTCGCGTACACGCTGCTTCTGGCCGCGTTTACCACATCAAATTCAACCCACCTAAGGTTGAAGGCAAAGACGACGTGACCGGCGAAGAGCTGACCACCCGTAAAGACGATCAGGAAGAGACCGTGCGTAAACGCCTGGTGGAATACCATCAGATGACCGCGCCGCTGATCGGCTATTACACCAAAGAAGCGCAGGCGGGTAACACCAAATACGCCAAAGTTGACGGCACCAAAGCCGTGGCTGACGTACGTGCAGAGCTGGAAAAAATCCTCGGCTAATCGCGCGCCTCTCACCCGGGCTTCCGGGTGAGAAATATTCTCATCTTACCTATTACAGCAATGGGTTTCGTTTAAACGCATTTCCGCTACAATTGACAACCTATCAAATGGTTAAGAGGCGTGAATGAGTCAGGCGAAAACCGGCATCCTGCTTGCCAATCTGGGCACTCCAGAAGCACCTACATCAGACGCGGTAAAACGCTACCTGCGACAATTTTTAAGCGACACGCGCGTCGTGGATTTCCCGAGACTGCTGTGGTGGCCGCTGCTGCGTGGCGTCATTCTGCCGATTCGTTCTCCGCGCGTCGCCAAACTCTATCAGTCCGTCTGGATGGAAGAGGGCTCGCCGCTGATGGTTTACAGCCGTCGCCAGGAAAAAGCGCTGGCCGCCCGCCTGCCGGATATGCCCGTAGCGCTCGGTATGAGCTACGGAAAACCGTCCCTCGAAAGCGCGGTGGAATCACTGCTGGCGCAGGGCGTGGACCATATCGTCGTGCTGGCGCTCTACCCGCAGTACTCCTGCTCGACGGTGGCCGCCGTCTGGGACGAGCTGGCCCGCATTCTGGCGACCCGCCGCCGCCTTCCGGGCGTGACCTTTATTCGCGACTACGCGGATAACGATCTCTACATCCAGGCGCTTGCCAACAGCGCGCGCGCGTCGTTTGAAAAGCACGGCGAGCCGGATCTGCTGCTGCTCTCCTATCACGGTATCCCACAGCGTTTCGCCAATGAAGGGGATGATTATCCGCAGCGCTGCCGCGATACCACGCGCGAGCTGGTCTCCGCCCTTGGCCTGCCGCCGGAGAAGGTGATGATGACCTTCCAGTCGCGCTTCGGCCGCGAGCCGTGGCTGACGCCGTACACCGATGAAACCCTCAAAATGCTGGGTGAGAAGGGCGTGAAGCATATTCAGGTGATGTCGCCGGGCTTCTCGGCCGACTGTCTGGAAACGCTGGAAGAGATCGCGGTGCAAAACCGGGAATTTTTCCTTGAGGCTGGCGGCGAAAAGTACGAGTACATTCCGGCGCTTAACGACTCGCCTGAGCATATCGACATGATGGTCTCGCTGGTAACGAACAGCCGCTGATCGCACTCCGGGCCGGGTTTGTGCTACCATTCCCGGCCCATATTCTTCGTACAGTTCAGACCATGAAATTTCCCGGTAAACGCAAATCCAAACACTACTTCCCCGTCGATGCCCGCGATCCGCTCCTGCAGCAAATCCAGCCTGAGAACGAAACCAGCGCGGCATGGGTCGTCGGTATCGATCAGACGCTGGTGGACATTGAAGCGAAAGTGGATGATGCGTTTGTCGCCCGTTACGGTCTGAGCGCCGGTCACTCGCTGGTGATTGAGGACGACGTTGCCGAAGCGCTGTACCAGGAGCTGGTGCGCGAAAACCTGATTACCCATCAGTTCGCCGGTGGCACCATCGGCAATACCATGCATAACTACTCCGTGCTGGCCGACGACTGCTCGGTGCTGCTCGGCGTGATGTGCAGCAATATTGAAATCGGTGGCTATGCCTACCGCTATCTCTGCAACACCTCCAGCCGTACCGATCTGAACTACCTTCAGGGCGTCGACGGGCCTATTGGCCGCTGCTTTACGCTGATTAGCGATTCCGGCGAGCGTACTTTTGCCATCAGCCCGGGTCATATGAACAAGCTGCGCGCCGAGAGTATTCCGGAAGAGGTGATTGCGGGCGCCTCGGCGCTGGTGCTGACCTCCTACCTGGTGCGCTGTAAGCCGGGCGAGCCGATGCCGGAAGCGACCATGAAAGCGATCGAGTACGCGAAGAAATACAACGTGCCTGTCGTTCTGACGCTGGGCACGAAATTCGTTATCGCCGACAACCCGGAGTGGTGGCAGACGTTCCTGAAAGAGCACGTCTCGATTCTGGCAATGAACGAAGAAGAGGCCGAAGCGCTGACCGGCGAAAGCGATCCGCTGCTGGCGTCTGACAAAGCGCTGGACTGGGTGGATCTGGTGCTTTGCACCGCTGGCCCGGTGGGGCTGTATATGGCCGGCTTCACGGAAGAAGAGAGCAAGCGCAAAACCCAGCACCCGCTGCTGCCCGGTGCGATTGCCGAGTTCAACCAGTACGAGTTCAGCCGCGGCATGCGCTACAAAGATTGCCTGAATCCGCTGCGTATCTACTCTCATATCGCGCCATACATGGGCGGGCCGGAGAAGATCATGAACACCAACGGTGCGGGCGACGGCGCGCTGGCCGCACTGCTGCACGACATCACCGCGAACGCCTACCACAAAACCAACGTGCCGAACTCCAGCAAGCACAAGTTCAGCTGGCTGACCTATTCCTCGCTGGCGCAGGTGTGTAAATATGCCAACCGCGTGAGCTATCAGGTGCTGAACCAGCACTCCCCGCGCTTAACGCGTGGGCTGCCGGAACGGGAAGACAGCCTCGAAGAGGCCTACTGGGACAGATAAAAGCAAAACGGCAACCTGTGGTTGCCGTTTTTAGTGTTTATTCCCTCTCCCCGTGGGAGAGGGTCAGGGTGAGGGGACCAGACCGCACAAGCTACCCCGTCACAGCCTCTTCAACCGGCGGTTTCTCCAGCAGCGTCAGCATGGTGTTGGCAATCTCGCGCTCGCCCATCACCACCTTATCTGCCCCGCGCTCGGTAATGTACTCCACCTCGTCGTCATAGTGCGCCCGGGCGATAATCTCAATCGTTGGGCACTTCGCGCGCGCGGAAGCCACAATCTCGCCCGCTTCATAGCCGTTAGGTATGGTCAGCAGCAGCCAGCGCGCGCAGTCCAGATGCGCCAGATTCATGATCTCTTCGTTTGCCGCATTGCCCAGCACCGCACGAATACCGCGCGCGCGCAGCTCGTCGACGCGGGTGCGTGAGGTCTCAATCACCACCAGCGGAATGCCCTGCGCCATTAGCTTCTCACCGAGCAGGCTGCCCACGCGGCCAAAGCCGACCAGCAGGGCGTGGTTGCAAATATCCACTGGGATCTGCTTCTCTTCTTCGATGGCCTCTTCGAGCGTCTGTTCTTCCAGCGTTTCGGTTTTATCGAGGTATTTTTCCAGCAGGGCAAAGAGCACCGGGTTCAGCATAATCGACAGGATCGCCCCTGCCAGCACCAGGTTTTGTCCCGCCTGCGGCAGCAGGTTCAAGGCCATGCCCAGACCGGCCAGAATAAAGGCGAACTCACCGATCTGCGCCAGGCTGGCGGCGATGGTCAACGCCGTGCGCGGGGAGTGGCCGAACATTCTCACCAGGAAGAAGGCGGCGAGCGACTTACCAAAGATGATGATCGCCAGCGTGCCCAGCACGGCCAGCGGCTGCTGGATCAGCACCAGCGGGTCGAACAGCATCCCGACGGAGACGAAGAACAGCACGGCAAACGCATCGCGCAGCGGCAGCGTATCGTGCGCCGCACGGTGGCTCAGCTCGGATTCGTTCAACACCATCCCGGCGAAGAACGCGCCCAGGGCAAAGGAGACATCAAACAGCTCAACGGCACCAAACGCGATTCCCAGCGCCAGCGCCAGCACGGAGAGGGTGAACAGCTCGCGTGAGCCGGTTGCCGCGCTGCGGGACATGATCCACGGCACCAGACGGCGTCCCACCAGCATCATGATGGCGATAAACGCCACCACCTTACCGATGGTGATACTCATATCCAGCGCCAGCGAGGCCAGGCCGACGTTGTCTTTTTCCATCATCCCGGCGACGGCGGGCAGCAGCACCAGCGTCAGGACCATCACCAGGTCTTCAACAATCAGCCAGCCTATCGCGATTTGCCCGCGCTGGCTGTCTATCAGCTGTCTCTCCTCAAGCGCGCGCAGCAGCACCACGGTACTGGCGGTTGAGAGACACAGCCCAAATACGATACCGGTCATTAACGACCAGCCCAGCACCGCCGAA
>NZ_QFXN01000090.1:0-75072 GCF_003144775.1 Enterobacter sp. CGMCC 5087
CCCAGCAGCGTCGCCACCCCTATCTGGGCGATCGCTCCCGGTATGGCGATCGACTTTACCGCCATCAAATCCTTCAGGGAGAAATGCAGGCCGACGCCAAACATCAGCAGAATCACGCCCAATTCCGCCAGCTCAGGGGCCAGCTTGGTATCCGCCACGAAGCCTGGCGTAAACGGTCCCGCCAGTACACCCGCTAACAGATAGCCGACAAGAGGAGAAATACGCAGCTTATTGGCAATCATGCCGAGGATAAAAGCGAGCACAAGTCCACCAACAATGGTGGTGATAAGCGGTGTGGCGTGGTGCATTCCGTCTCCTTTCGTTGTGGGTGTTCCTTTTTGGCGAAAACCAAAAAACCGAGTAATAGTTTATGACAATTTTTACCCTTATGTTTATGAATTATTGTTGAAGTTTGAATAAAACAGCAATATGCACGTAAAAAAGCGCGTTTTGATAAATTCAGCGAGGGGATGAAGAAGAAACCCTTATGGCATCAGGGTATCAGGTAGCCAAAGTTAAACTTTGGCTACCCGTAATTTACGCTTTGTGGCGGTTATCAGGCAGGAATATGGTCAACATACCAAGAAGTGGCAGGAAAGCGCAGATTTTATAAACCAGGAAGATGCTGGTGTGATCCGCCACCATCCCCAACACCGCCGCGCCCAGCCCGCCCATGCCGAAGGCGAAACCGAAAAAGAGCCCGGAAACCATACCGATACGGCCAGGCAGCAGCTCCTGGGCATAGACCAGAATGGCGGAAAAGGCGGATGCGAGGATAAAACCAATGATCACGGTTAAAATCCCCGTCCATTCAAGGCTGGCGTACGGCAAAATAAGAGTAAACGGAGCCACGCCGAGGATAGAGCCCCAAATGACGTATTTACGCCCAATCTTATCCCCCACAGGCCCGCCAATGACCGTGCCGGCCGCAACGGCGAACAGGAAGGCAAACAGGTGGATCTGCGCATTCTGTACCGATAATCCGAATTTTTGCATCAGATAAAAGGTGTAATAGCTGCTGATGCTCGCCATATAGAAGTATTTCGAGAAAATCAGTACCAGCAGCACGGAAACCGCCAGGATAACCTTGTTGCGCGGCAGGGGATTGATAACCTTCGCTTTAGGTTTACCTTTATTCACGCGATGCTGAGCGGCATACCAGCGGCTGATCTGCGCCAGCACGATGATCGCCAGCAGCGCGGCCAGCACAAACCAGGCCACGTTGCCTTTACCATAAGGGGCAATAATCACCGCGGCCAGCAGCGGGCCGAGAGAGCTACCAAAGTTACCGCCCACCTGGAAGAGAGACTGCGCCAGACCGTGACGTCCCCCGGAGGCCATGCGCGCCACGCGGGAAGACTCCGGATGGAAAACGGACGAGCCGGTACCCACCAGCGCGGCGGCAATCAGCACGGCTTCAAAGCTGCCCGCCATGGCCAGCAGCACCAGCCCGCTTAAGGTAAAGCACATGCCAATCGGCAGCGACCACGGCATCGGATATTTATCCGTCCAGTAGCCGACCACCGGCTGCAGCAGTGAGGAAGCCAGCTGGAAGGTCAGGGTGATCATCCCGATCTGCACGAAGGTGAGTGAGAACTCGGACTGCAGCAGCGGATAAATGGCCAGAATCAACGACTGGATCATATCGTTGAGCAGGTGCGAGAGACTGATTGCGCCTAAGACTTTAAAGGAGGTGCGCGACGCCGGTGCGCCCGGAACGGGCTGGGTTGATTCACTGATTGCCATAGAGAAGTACCACGTTTTTCGTTATTAGAGATGCAGGGTGTAATTATTATCCGACTAACATACCCGCCCGGGACATTTGAAGAAAGTCGCAATTCTGAAAACTTATTTGTCTATTCTTGTTAGTCACTGTAATTTTTGCCTTTGTCTATTGGTCAGGGAGAGAGAAGATGAAGTTAATGAAGCGGGGCGTCGCGCTGGCGCTCATCGCCGCATGGGGCCTGGTAAGCCTGCCCGCGCAGGCGTATGAAAAAGACAAAACCTATAAAATCACCATTCTGCATACCAACGATCACCACGGTCATTTCTGGCGCAGCGAATACGGCGAATATGGACTGTCGGCACAAAAAACGCTGGTGGACGGCATTCGTAAAGAGGTGGCGGCCCAGGGGGGCAGCGTGCTGCTGCTGTCGGGAGGCGATATCAATACCGGCGTGCCGGAATCCGATTTACAGGACGCGGAACCTGATTTTCGCGGCATGAACCTGATTGGCTACGACGCGATGGCCGTGGGTAACCACGAATTCGATAATCCGCTGACCGTACTGCGTCAGCAGGAAAAATGGGCCAAATTTCCCTTCCTCTCCGCCAATATTTACCAGAAAAGCACCGGCGAACGCCTGTTCAAGCCGTGGGCGCTGTTTAAGCGCCAGGATCTGAAAATTGCGGTCATTGGTTTAACCACCGACGATACGGCGAAAATTGGCAACCCCGAGTTCTTTACCGATATCGAATTCCGCAAACCGGCAGACGAAGCGAAGCTGGTAATCCAGGAGCTGCAGCAAAACGAGAAGCCGGACGTGATTATCGCCACCACGCATATGGGGCACTACGACAACGGCGAGCACGGCTCTAACGCGCCCGGCGACGTGGAAATGGCGCGCAGCCTGCCTGCGGGCTCGCTGGCAATGATTGTGGGCGGTCACTCACAGGATCCGGTGTGCATGGCCTCGGAGAACAAAAAGCAGGTGGACTACGTGCCGGGCACGCCGTGCGCGCCGGACCGTCAGAACGGTATCTGGATTGTTCAGGCGCACGAGTGGGGCAAATACGTCGGCCGGGCGGATTTCGAGTTCCGTAACGGCGAAATGAAGCTGGTTCATTATCAGCTCATCCCGGTCAACCTGAAGAAGAAAGTCACCTACCCGGACGGGAAAAGTGAGCGCGTACTCTACACGCCAGAGATCGCTGAAAACCAGCAGATGCTCTCCCTGCTGACGCCGTTCCAGAACAAAGGCAAGGCGCAGCTGGACGTGAAAATCGGCACGCTGAACGGTCGTCTGGAGGGGGACCGCAGTAAAGTTCGCTTCGTGCAGACCAACATGGGCCACCTGGTGCTGGCGGCGCAAATGGCGCGCACCGGCGCTGACTTTGGCGTGATGAGCGGCGGCGGTATTCGTGACTCTATCGAAGGCGGAAACATCACATATAAAGACGTCCTGAAGGTGCAGCCGTTCGGCAACGTGGTGGTCTATGCGGATATGAGCGGGAAAGAGGTGATCGACTACCTGACCGCCGTGGCGCAGATGAAGCCGGATTCCGGGGCCTATCCGCAGTTTGCCAACGTCAGCTTTGTGGCGAAAGACGGCAAGCTTAACGACCTGAAGATCAAAGGCGAACCGGTTGATCCGGCTAAGACTTACCGTCTGGCGACGTTAAGCTTTAACGCCACCGGCGGCGACGGCTATCCGCATATCGATAACAAACCGGGATACGTGAATACCGGCTTTATTGATGCGGAAGTGCTGAAGCAGTTTATCGAGCAGAATTCGCCGATTGACGTGAATGCCTACGAGCCGAAAGGTGAGGTGAGCTGGCAGTAGCGTTGTGCGGCCTGATGCCCTCACCCCAACCCTCTCCCACCGGGAGAGGGCGCGAACACAAAAAACGGTAACGCTTGTTACCGTTTTGCTTTTACCTCGTAGCCGCCACCCGGCAATTTTCTCAATCCCGGCGCGCAATATCCGCAAACTTCGCGTCCAGCATTTTCGCCAGGTCGCCCGCCGCCAGCTCGATATCCAGCCCGCGTTTGCCGCCGGATATAAAGATGGTTTCAAACTCCTGTGAAGGGGCATCAATCAGCGTCGGCAGGCGTTTTTTCTGCCCGAGCGGACTGATCCCGCCCACCAGATAGCCCGTGGTACGCTGCGCCACCATCGGATCCGCCATATCCACCTTCTTCGCCCCCAGCGCTTTGGCGACTTTCTTCAGATCCAGCTGCCCCGCCACCGGAGTAACCGCGACGGCGAGGTGTTTCATATCGCCATTCACCGCCACCAGCAGCGTTTTATAAACCTGGTCCGCATTCAGGCCCAGCTTGCGCACCACTTCATCACCAAAGTTAGTCTCATTCGGATCGTGATCGTAAGTGTGGATCCGGAAAGAAATGTTGTTTTTTTCGAGTAATTTAACGGCGGGAGTCATAGCTATCCTTCTAACGACAGACAAATCATGCCATCAGCATACGCCTGACGTTTGTCTAAAAAATAGCACCATCTTGCGCAATAGTATTGGCAGTGATGGTCACTTTGAGCGACAATCGGCTCAACCGAAGGTCTCCTTCGGCATAATAAAAACGATGAAATTCCTCTTTGACGGGCCAATAGAAATATTGGCCATTTTTTTATTTCAACAGTGACGGCAAATTCCCTTCTCCGTATAAATGTAACGCCCCAACCGCCACCACGTAATGCCCCGCGGGCAAAGCGTGCAGCGTCTGCCGCCAGGCTTTGTTGCGCGCGTTCATCAGCACATCATACAGCGATTCGCTGAACGTCGACGGTAACGCCAGCTTACCGTCTTCAGGCGGCGCGTCCAGCCACCAGCCAATCATGGTCTGCAGCAGGCGCGCGTTGGTGTGCCAGTGGGTCAACGTATCATCCAGCAGCATCAGTCCGTCGTCGGGAAGCTGGCGCAAAAGCGCAATCTGGCTGTCCGTCCCTTCCAGCTCGATGATGGGCAGGCTGCGCGCCCTTGCCGCGTTCAGCAGCTGGTAATCAATGCCGTAGTCACCGCGCAGTCCCAGACGCTGCGCCTGCGTGGCCTGCAGCACCATCGCAATTTGCCAGAGCGGCAGGGTGTCAATCATGGAGAGCGACACGCTGGTTTCATCCGCGACGCGCGTCAGTTCGGCAAGCCGGGCATCATCCAGACGTTCCGCCAGGCTGAGATCGCTTTCCAGCCCGGCAAACGGCGACTCCTGACCCGAAATGTCCGCCTCAACGACCAGCGCGTCGGCGCGTTTCAGCAGTTTAATCAGCCCGGGTGGCAGGGGAGACATATCCTGCGTACCCATATGAATGCTGCCGACCAGGTGCAGGTGCTGCCCGCCGGGGAGAGAGATATCCAGACCGGGCCAGGCATAACGGCGAGGAAAGAGGGCGCGAAACGATGCTTTTATACGATTAAACAGACCCATACGCGCTCCATGAATGGAAAGGTTCATGCTAGCGCGTACGGGTACAAGGTTCAATCCTTCGGTTTAAAGCGCAGCAGGCGGTTGGCGTTGCTCACCACGGTAATGGAGGAGAGCGCCATCGCCGCGCCCGCGACCACCGGGTTAAGCAGCGTGCCGGTCAGCGGCCATAAAATCCCGGCCGCGATTGGGATACCGAGGGTGTTATAGACGAACGCTCCCAGCAGGTTCTGCTTCATGTTGCGCAGCGTGGCTTTAGAAATGGCCAGCGCGTCGGCAACGCCTATCAGGCTGTGGCGCATCAGCGTAATCGCAGCGGTTTCGATGGCGACATCGCTCCCACCGCCCATGGCAATCCCCACGTCCGCCTGGGCCAGCGCCGGGGCATCGTTGATGCCGTCGCCGACCATCGCCACCTGACGGCCCTGACTTTGCAGCTGCTTGATGGCGTCCGCTTTACCGTCCGGCAGTACGCCTGCAATGACCTCATCAATTCCGGCTTCTTTCGCGATGGCGTTGGCAGTGGTCGGGTTATCCCCGGTCAGCATCACCAGACGATAGCCCGCACGGTGCAGACGCTGCAGGGCGTCCACGCTGTCCTGGCGAAGCGGATCGCGCACGGCCAGCAGCGCGGCGGCTTTGCCATCTACCGCCAGCAGAACCGGCGTGGCGCCCTGAGACGCCTGCGCCTTCAGCTCGCTTTCCAGCGCGGCGGTATCAATACCGTTTTCATTAAGCAATGCCTGGTTGCCCAGCAGCAGCGCGTGTCCTTCTGCTTCACCGCTGACGCCGAGCCCGCGCAGGGTGCGGAAATTGCTGACCTGCGGCAGGGCAGAAGCATTCGCTTTATCGAGAATGGCGCGCGCCAGCGGATGGCTTGAGCCTTGCTCCAGCGCGGCGGCGAGACGCAGCGCCTCCTCTTCCGTAATGTCCACGGTGTGGACGGCGACCACCTGCGGTTTGCCTTCGGTCAGCGTGCCGGTTTTATCAAACACCAGCGTGTCCAGGGTGCTGGCCCGCTGCAGCGCGTCCGCATCCCGCACCAGTACGCCAAATTCGGCCGCGCGGCCTACGCCGGAGATAATCGACATCGGCGTCGCCAGGCCAAGGGCGCAAGGACAGGCGATGATCAGCACCGTGGTGGCGATCACCAGGGTGTAAACAATCTGCGGTGCGGGGCCGAAGAAATACCAGATAGCCGCGCTCAGCAGGGCAATGCCGACCACCACCGGCACAAAAATGGCCGAGATTCTGTCGGCAAGCTGGCCAATTTCTGGCTTGCTGCTCTGGGCCTGACGCACCATGCGGATGATACGCGACAGCGTCGTGTGGCTGCCGACGGCGCTGGCGGTAAACAGCACGCTGCCGTCCTGCACCACCGTACCCGCATGAACGGCGTCGCCGTCTGATTTCTGCTGGGGAATGGGCTCGCCGGTCAGCATCGCTTCATCCAGCCAGGCTTCGCCCTGGGTTATCTTACCGTCAACGGGAACGCGATCGCCCGTCGTCAGGCGCAGCGTCATGCCGGGCTGAACTTCCGCCAGCGGGACGCTCTTTTCCCCCTCGTCCGTGACCACGCGGGCCGTTGGCGGGGTTAAATCGAGCAATCGTTCCAGCGCTTTCGAGGAACGCTGACGGGCGCGGGCTTCCAGCATATGGCCCAGGTTAATCAAGCCGATAATCATCGCGCTCGCTTCATAATAGAGATGTCGCGCCTCCATCGGGAACCACTGGGGCCAGACGTTCACGCTCATCGAATAGAGCCACGCCGCGCCGGTCCCGAGCGCCACCAGCGTATCCATCGTCGCGGTGCGGTTTTTCAGGCTCTTCCAGGCACTGGTATAGAAATGCCCGCCTGCAAACACCATCACCGCAAGGGTAATCAGACCAATCACCAGCCACAGCGTGCGGTTGTCAGCGGTGACCATCATGTTGTCACCCATCATGCCCCACACCATCACCGGAATACCCACCAGCAGGGCGACAATTGCCTGCCAGCGGAAGCGTTTCATGGTGGCGATAGCCGTTGCCTGCTGGCGCTCGCGGCGCTCGGCATCATCTTCGATGGCCTCCGCCCCGTAGCCCGCTTTCTCAACGGCCTGCACTAAATCTGCGGCGGAGGCGCTGCCCATCACCAGCGCAGTACGCTCCGCAAGATTGACCCGTGCCTGCGCGACGCCCGGTACGGCCTGCAAGGCGTTTTGTACCCGGGAGACGCAGCTGGCGCAGCTCATGCCGTTGATCAGCAGCTGTTGGCTGTCGTCAATATCATCAGCTGCCGGAAGCTCAGGAGTGGCCGCTGTCAGTGCTTCCGACGGGGATGATGACTCTGCCAGCGGTTTAGCCTTTGGGTGGCTTAACTCCGCCCCGTAACCGGCCTGCTTGATGGTATCAATCAGCGCATCCGCGCTGGCGCTGCCGGTGACGGCGGCATGATCGATAGTCACATCAGCGCTTTCAACGTCAGGGCGCTGTTCCAGGCTTTCTTTAACGCGTTTGACGCAGTGGCCGCATGAGAGGCCGTCCAGCGTCAGGTCGATAGTGTGAGACATAACAAAACTCCCGTATAATGATCTGGTCAGTTGTTGACCGATACAGTGCTTTTCACTGACTGTTATAAAGGTTAAACCTTCCATCAAGGGGAAGGTCAAGTTTTTAATTCACTGATGTAAAAGGATTTTAAAAATCAGTGTCCACATAGCGACCATACTTCGATAAAAGTGTCCACGTAACAATGACAAAGCCTTGCCGAGCGGTGAGGTTTTTTTTCACTTGTGGAATAACTGCGTTTAGATGGATGAGTTATAAAGGTGTTGTTCCTAACAGAAGAAAATGAAGGATATAAATATGAAAATAGGTTTTTTGTTCATGGTGGCGTGCTTTGCTGCCTTAACATCTATGGGGGTGTATGCTGACGATGGAACCCGCGTAGATTTTGTCGCAGCAAACCAGTGTCGAAGTCAGGAGGATGACACGCAACGGCTCGCTTGCTATGACAGTGCGGTAACGCCTACGCGCACCAAAACACTTCAAAAATTTGAGAGCAGGGATCAGTGTAGGGATGAGTCAGGGGATGATAGAAGGCTGGCTTGTTATGACCGATTTTACTCTCCAACATTTGCAGGGGCGCGCGCCGAAAGAAGTATAAATGATTCAGGGGTAAATGTTGGTGGATGGCAAACAAGCATAAGTACCTCTCCAATTGATGATTCCAAAAACGTGATTATTGCTCTTGAAGGTAATGATTCATTTTCCACTCGATTTGGTGAAACGGTAACTCCATCTCTGTACATAGCCTGTCGGGAGAAAAAAACAGAATTATATATAGACTGGAGTACTTACCTTGGGCTGGAAGAGACCACAATGATTCATCGAATTGACAAGCAAAAGGCGATAAACAAATCTTGGGCGATCTCCACGGATACAAATGCTGTGTTTTATCGTGGCAATGTGGTGAGTTTTATAAAAAGCCTGAGCTCTGGAAGAGTGCTGTATGCTCAAATAGTTCCATATAGTGAGAATCCCGTAAGCTCAACTTTTAGCCTTGACGGATTATCTGAGGCATTAAAGCCGCTACAGGAATCATGTGGTTGGCGGTAAGTAAATAGAAAAGCCCGCAGATTTTACGCTGTGGGCTTTTTTTTTACTTCGTTCATACCTGTTGTGAATAGGGTGCCTTGCGACCACTACCCTGAGCAACCGAATAGCGGGGGATTACTCCCCCGCTGCGGCTCCTACATTACTTTTTACAGTGTTGCAGGCTTGCCGCAAACTCCGCTCCCCATAATGTTAAGTGGAACTCGCACAGCGAACCGCGCAGGATCCAGATTATGAGGACCATCGCAATACAGATTGAGACAGTGATGAACGATTTTTGCGACATAGCGCTTGCTCCTATATTGGAGACGCGCTAACCTTCTACTTGCTAGGGTAGATCGGTTAGGGCCTCGGGTTAACGTAAGTTGACTCGGGGCCTTTCCACATCCGACCTTTGGTAATACCTCCGATCGTCAGTCGAAGGCACCCGTCGCGCAGTGTATCAGAAAGTTTTGAATCGCCAAAAAAACCGGCCAACAATGCCGGTTTTGTCTTTACTGCAGCTGATGGTTTTTATATCGGTATTTCCAGTTGGCCATCCCCCCGGTGCGATCGCGGGAATGCCGTCAGCGGGATAGGGGGTAAATTCCTCAGGCTGGCAGGATCTGGTGTGTTGTTGCTGATGATGTGGGTTACCTCCGCCATGGTAACGAAGGTAATACCGCAAAACAGATTATTGCACTGGTGATAGGCTCTCTGTGTGGTATCGCTGAGGGATTCACTGGAGCGCGTGCGGGTTGAGGCTTTACACTTTGGACAACGGAACATGGTGGCTTCTCCTCTCGCTATCGCAATAGTATAACATTTCAACAGCGAAAGAGTGAAGCTACGGGTCCGTTGTGGCCGTTACCGTCCAGTCTGTTAACCTGACTTCCAGATCAAGGGCTGTCCGATAACCCTGCTGCGTGATGGCGTGCACTGTGCGAACGATGGTCCAGTCATTCTCATCTATCACACTCTTAAAACCCTGTACGTTGGCGTGCAGCTCCGGGTAAAGCTCTGGCTGCCCCCTTGCCAGCGTCAGGTTAAACTCTGCGGCACCGCGTTTTAACTGTTGCCATTTCGCGACGGCAGCGCGCCGTGCTCCCCGTTCTGTGGCGTAGGTGTAACGCATGACATAAACGTTACCTTCTGCGCCGTCCAGATAATGCCCCTCTTTACTGCTGCTGTCTTTCCGGCGTCGCCGCCCGGTGGCGCGGGTCTTACGCTTTTTTCCAAATCCTAAATCCAGCCAGTATGCCTCAACACCGGTGTAAGCATCACGATCGGCAACCCTGAAAAAGTGGCTGTCTCCACTCTTGCGCGTGATGGTGATGGAGGGTAATACCTTGCCGCCCGCTGTTCGTCCGGTTCCAGGGGTAAAGAACAGCAGATAACCGTTTTTGATAGTGGTCGCCGCGCCCAGCATATCCGCCATGCGGGTTAAGAAGCTGATATCGGATTCCTTTGTCTGGTCACCGTGGTCAAGCTCCAGCGAGGCCAGCTCGGTGCTGATCGCGGGTATCAGGTTGTAGCGACCGGCGATAGCCTGGACGACATAGCTCACCGTGCAGTTGTGCCAGCTGTAGTCCCGCTTGACGTTGAAATCCGCCCGGAAGTCCGCGCTTCTGGCGCTGATGGTCAGGGTGTCCGGCGGGCCGTGGAGGGTGATTTCATCCACGATAAATGTCCCTTTTTTTACCAGGGGCTGACCTTTCCAGCCAATAGCGACATCGATCGGTGTTCCGCGCGAAGGGGGTTTTAGTGCGCCGTCTGTGTCTTCCAGCTCCATCTCTATCGTGTCAGCGGTAAATCCCCTGTTTTCTGTCACTGTCAGACTGATCAACCTGTCGTTGACGGGCATGATGGTTTTTCCCCCGATCTGTATATCAAAACCTGGCTGTGGGCTGAATGAGGACAGAAAATCATCCATCTGCTCCGTGTTCTGTTTTATGTCATTTACAAAATCGGTCATTCAGTTTGTCCGGTAGATGATTCTGGAGTGTGGGTATCTTTCCTGCGGGCGCGCGCGACCGCAATGATGGGGTTTTGTCGCGGCTCTGTGACAAATGGTAGAGCATGAAATCGCCCGGGTTAACACGCAGTATGTGAGCAGAACTTCAGGAGGCACGATGGCTACTTATCATCACGGCACGCGTGTTACCGAGACGACGGATCTTGGTGATGCGATTAACGATATTGATTCTTCCGTTATTGGGGTGGTCTGCACGGCAGACGACGCAGACGCGGACGCTTTTCCGCTGAATAAGCCGGTTCTTGTTACCCGCGTGCTGTCGATGCTGAGTAAGGCAGGGAATACCGGAACACTGAAAACGGTACTTACCGCTATTGGTAACCAGTGCAGCCCTAAGGTGGTGGTTGTCCGTGTGGCGGATGCCGCAAATGTGCAGCCTGCCCGCAGCGATGAGGAGCCTCCAACGCAGGACTCCCTGGTAATAGGCGGGCAGGGTGATGACGGTCAGTTTACTGGGCTGTATTCGCTATTAACCGCAGAGGCCCGCGTTGATGCAAAACCTCGCATTATCGGCGCTCCTGGGCTTGACTCGCTAAATGTTGCAACTCAACTCGGAGTGATCGCCAAAAAGCTACGTGCATTTACCTATGTTGGTGCGCCTGGCTGTAACACCAAAGAAGATGCGAAGGCGTATCGCCAAAAACTCTCCGGGCGTGAAACCATGGTTATCTGGCCGGACTGGGAAGCGTACGACAGCACGACCGGTGAAACCGGTATTGTTCCGGCTCCAGCGGTTGCGTTGGGTCTGAGGGCACTAATCGATCAACAGATTGGCTGGCACAAATCGCTGTCTAACGTTGAAGTCAGTGGCGTTACGGGCATCACCCATGATGTGTACTACTCCCTTCAGGATACCGACAGCGACACGGACGACCTTAACCAGGCGGGTGTTACGACGCTTATCAAGCGTAATGGATTCCGATTCTGGGGTAACCGTACCTGCGACGAAGAAACCTATATTTTTGAGGTTTACACGCGTACTGCGCAGATACTGGCGGATGAAGTGGCTGAGTCTAACGCTGAGGAAGTGGACGATCCACTCAATCCCTCGCTTGCTCATGACATTGTTGATGGTGTTAGCCGGAAGCTCTCTTCGCTTACCACCAAGGGGCAGTTGTTGGGCGGTAAGGCGTGGCTTGAAGCCGCTGACAATGACAAGGACTCTGCGCGGGGCGGGAAGCTGACCGTCAAATATAACTACACGCCAGTGCCTCCACTTGAAGATCTGGAATTCATTCAGGACTTTACGGATGACTATTTCAGTGTACTTACAGCGTCTGCTGGCAATTAAGAGGTATAGCGGCGATGGCATTACCGGCAAAACTTAAGAACTTCAACATCTTCGTCGATGGTATCACCATGATTGGGGTTGCCCAGGAGATGACGCTGCCAAAACTGACGCAGAAACTGATCGCATATCGTGGCGGCGGCATGATGGCGGCGGTCAACGTCGAACTTGGCTTTGATGATGGCGCGCTGGACATGGATATGTCTGTTGGTGGTCTGATGGTTGACCTGCTTAAAAAAATGGGGACATCAACCGCTGATGGAATGCAGCTCCGTTTCGTCGGAGCGTACCAGGATGACAGTGACGCATTGTACAAGTCCTGTACCATCCAGACGCGTGGCCGCTTCACTGAGGTGGACTGGGGCACCGCGAAAGTAGGTGAAGACACGACTCACAAATACACCCTTAAAAATACTTACGTCAAGATCACCGTTGACGGCGAAGTTGTGCTGGAAGTTGACGCGCTGAATATGATCTGGGTGGTTGGTGGTGAAGACAAAATGGCAGCCCTGCGCAAAGCAATGGGTATGTAACGGAGAATGTAAGTGATGGGTAAAACTGAAGATAATTTGATGGCAGAGGAAGAGATCACCTCCGAGCAGGATGATTCAATGATCACTCTGAGTGTGCCGGTGGAGCGTGGTGGTGGGAGTATCGCGTCGGTGCGCATTACTGATGCTGTGCGCCAGCCTGGTTCCCTGCGTGGTTTGAAGTTGTACGACGTTATGCAAAGTGACGTTGATAGCCTTATTAAGCTAATCCCTCGGGTGACAGAACCGGCGCTCATGGAGCATGAAATCCTGACGATGGATAACCGGGATTTTGTTGCACTGGCAACGGGAATTGTGAGTTTTTTAGTTCCGAGCTAGGGATAGAGGATGATGGCAACATGGAGGTGCCATTCGTTCGGGTTGAGGATGTGATACACGATATCGCTTTTATTTTTCACTGGCCGTGCTCCGAGCTGTGGGTGATGCCTCTCCCTGAGCTGCTTGATACCTGGCGTGGTGCGGTCGAGAGGTTTACGGCCGTCTATGCAGCAAACTCTTAGTATCAATGTGGCATTTGGTGCCATCGACAAACTTACCCGGCCCCTGAATGCTGCAAAGGCGGCAAGCAAGGGGTTGGGTGCGTCCGTTAATTCTACTCGTCAGCAGATCCAGTCACTGGATAAGCAAACCCGCCAGTTCGAAAAATCCAGTCAGATCATCGCCAAAAAGACGGCGGAGATGAACAAGCTCATTGCGAAGCGCGACGAACTCAGAAAGCAGGAGTTCGTCAGTGAAGAGCAGAAAGCGCAGATTGAAGAGTTTGGCAAGCAGATAGGAAAACTCAATCGCCAGATCAAGGCGGAAGAGACCGGCCTTCAGAAAGCTAAGGATGGTTTTAAGCGTTTCGGCCTGGCAATGGAGGCGGGTGGGAGTGTAACCGGAAGGATCATCCAGAAAACCCGTGAATATACAGTTCAGTTACGCCAGCAGGAGGCGCAGCTACTGCGCGTCACGAAGGCGCAAGAGTCATACGACAAGGCTAAAAAACTCTCGCAGCGGATACGTAACGGCGGCGCCAAAGCGGCGGCGCTGGGTGGGGTTGCCTTATGGGGCGGGATGCGCCTCATGCAGCCCGGCATCGAGTTTGACCAGGCATTTTCCCAGACACTTGCAAACGCGCAGCTTCAGCGAAACAGTATAGAGGCGAAGGCGCTGCGTGAGCAGGCAATGCAGCTTGCGCGCACCACGCATTACAACGCTGTTCAGGCTACACAGGGGCAGTATGCGCTTATCTCTGGCGGCATGTCCTCACAGAATGCCCGCACGGCCTTGCCCTCGATTCTTAACATGGCGTTGGCTGCGCATGCCGATCTCGGTGAGGCGGCTAACGTTGGCTCTAATATCCTCGATCACTTCCAGTTGCAGGCCGACCAGGCCACCCGCGTAGCTGACGTCATGGTGGGTACCTTCACCCGCTCCAAAACCAGTCTGTCCTCCCTTAACGAAACCATGGAATACGTGGGTACCGTTGCCAGCAACGCAGGTATGAGCCTTGAGCAGACTGCCGCGGCGGCGGCGACACTTGCCAAAAACGGGCTGACTGGTTCGATCGCTGGTACCGGGCTGAAGGACACCATTAAAGGGCTGTATGCGCCAGCGGCGGCAGGGACGAGGGTGCTTGATGAGCTGAAGATAAAAACTATTACCGCGACCGGCGCTGTTCGTCCCCTGGCTGATGTCATGAGTGAGCTATGGGAGAAAACGCGGAAGTTTGACCAGGGTTCGCAGTTTGCGATCTTCAAGCAACTGTTTGGTACCGAAGGGCTAACGGCTGCTCAGGTGCTGGCTCGTGCGTCGGCGGAAGGGAACCTGCAGGCGTTTGAAAAATACCTTGGAACGGTCAAGGGGTTGGCCGCCAAAACCTCTAAAGAGATGACCGACAACTACGCCGGTGATATGCAGATGCTTCATTCTGCGTGGGATGGTTTGTGGACAAACCTTGAGGATGGTTCCGATTCTCCTATGAGGGCTATCGTCCAGAAGATAACCAAAATTATTCAGGCATTGGCTGACTGGACAAAGAAGCACCCTGCATTAACGGCGGCCATTATGGATACGGTGCTTGCAGTTGGTGCTCTGTCTGCTGTACTCGGCACGCTGTTTACGTTGGTCGGTACGGCGTTGGGTGTTCGTGCGACATTGAAGTTTGCCATGTCGCTGTTTCGTGTTGGGGCGGCGGCTGACACTGCTGCGGTTAGCCTGACGGCGGCCGGTGATGCGGCAGTGGTTGCTGGTACCGAGGTGGCAACGGCAGGTGAGGCAATAGCGACAGCTGGGGCCGCAAGCGCTGTGGCTGCGGGGAGAGTCTCGTTATTCTCCGGGGCAATAACACTTTTGGGTGGTTCGCTTAAGTGGCTTGCGCGATTGCTGTTGGTGTTTGAAGGCATACCTGCTCTGATCTTCGCTATAGGTGCTGCAGCTGATTACATGTGGTCCCACCTCAATCTTACCGACAGGCTCACTGAGCTTGAAAAGCACGGGAAGGGCGTTGCCTCATCAATGGCGAGGGTCTGGCTTGCTTCGACGGCGGATGCCCGGGTTGCAATTTCATTGTTTGATCTCGCTATCAAGAAGGGAAGGCAGCTTCTCGGGCTTGAGGATAGCGATCAGCAGGCCCTCCTCAAAAGTAAAATTCTGGCCCTGCAGGGTGATGTTGCCGGTGCTCAATTGCCTGGGAAACTCCAGGGGATGGTTAATACCCTTAAATCAGATATCAAGGGTGCGCTTAAGAAGCCACCGCCACCAGGCGATAAATTCGGTACTGTGCACTGGGATGGCGGTAAGAAGAAAAAGAAAAAACGCGGGGATGGAGGGTACCTCCCGGAAGATGATGGCCGCCCTGGTGCAATTGTCTTTAAAACGCTGCCACCCTGGCTTGCTCTGAAAAATGGTTTCAACCAGCCGACACTTTCCCCCGGCCATGGTGGCATCCTGGCCGCTACGCAATCGCCTGCCATGCAGGAGAAGAAAAAACCGGATATCGGTACCAACGTGGCCGGTGATATTAATTTGCATATCCATATCGACGGAACACATATGGATCGGCGTGAGCTGGTGAATGATATCGAGCGACAGGTGATGGCGGCGCTCAACAAACTCAAACGGCAAAACCTTGCCAGCCTGAAAGACAGGGAATAACTGTGATGATGATGATACTTGGCTTGTTTCTCTTTGAGGTGCGAACCGCGCCCTACCAACAACTTAGCCGGGAAAATGTCTGGCGCCACAGTAAGGCGGACCGGGTAGGTGCGTCCCCTCGATATCAGTATATCGGTCCGGGTGAAGAGACTATTACGTTGAACGGAGTCCTATACCCGGAGATTACCGGCGGAGACGTTTCATTGCTGGCGCTGCGGGCGATGGGTTACAGCGGCCGGGCCTGGCCGCTGATTGAAGGGACGGGGATGCTGTTTGGGATGTACGTAATTACTGGCCTCAGGCAGACTCGCCAGGTTTTTTTCTCCGACGGTAAAGCGATGATCATAGAATTCTCGCTCTCCCTGAAAAAAGCCAACGAGGATCTGCTGGAAAACATTGATGACTATGCCGCGCGCGGTGGAAAAATACTGTCCGATGTTACCGGCGGGCTGCTTTAGATACTCGCTTTTTCACAGAGGTCTGCGGTTGCTCGGCTGTCTCGCCGGGCTTTTCTGGGAATACCGGATTTTCCATGGTTGCTCTGTTCACCATTACGCTGTATTTCTCCCAGGCTTCAAGCTGTAGCTTTTCTTCCTCGGTGGCGATACCAAATTTAACAGCGCGCTCTAAAGGGGCGATAATGCGTTCAGCTTCCATTAATAGAGATTCTTTCTGGGTGCCGAAAATAGCGTCATGATCAATTTCTGGTGTAACCAGTTTCGGATTACCGTCATCGCCCGGAACGATCACCTGCCCGCGAGACTGACCTTCGAGCAATGCCTGATAATCGTTGGTGTTGATTTCAACGGCGTCAGCAGGCCAGCCATTAAGGCTGTTCTCATATTGCTCTTTCATTGATAGGGGATAAAACCCCCTGGTTGTTGGACTATAGAAATAGCGCTCTTCCATAACCTCTCCTCATTTGCCAAATGCGACCCAGAATGAAGTGGTTTCAGGGTCGCCACCTGAACCATAATCGAAACTGGTGTTACTGTGTGCCAATACCCTGATATTGGCCTGTGAATCTTTAATAGAGCCAACATACATATTCAGAGAGACAAGCACGCCAATGCAGAAATTTGGGAAGGCTTTAGGGAATACCACATTGGTACTGGGGCCGACGCGGTTAACCATCCCCATCTGCATAATCAAGCCAGTTGAGTTGTCCTGCCACCAACCGCCACCACTGCTAATGGCATCAACGATTGTTGATGGTGGCGGATTGTTGGGTGAATAAGCCCTTACCGCACCACCTGACTCGTAAAGCCCCTGACCAGCCACAATATTTCCCGGGGCGTTCATGGTTCCGTTTATGTCGAACCCATATATTGCTGTATTGCCGTTATCCCCGATAATCTGGATTATGGCAGAGCCAAAATCAGCTTTTCCCGTTCGCAGGATGCCAAGGATTACAGCAGCGCCATAACCATATCCTTCTGTGTGAGATATCGCTTTGATGATGGGTAAAAACTCAGAAACATCCTTCGGAGTCTCACGCCCAAAAGGGATGAGGAACGGTGCCACCGGATTGTTGTATTGTTCTGCAAAAGCGCCAGCACCTGGCCATGCTGCTGGATTTATCTGGTAGAACCTGGCATTACTAAGATGGTCAACGTCACCGCCATTAGCATTGATTACTTCAACCCAGGCTTGCCACGGGCCTGAACCATTCCATGTGGTGTTGAGTCCACGGATAAATTTGCGCGTTGAGGCGAAGGCCGTATATTCCTGCTGGCAACCGTACGCACTAGGCGTAACCAGTAGCGTACCGGCTTCCTGAACCGGGTAATGATGTTCAGCGGTCGCGCCAGCATTAGCTGGTTGATAATAAACACCCGCAGCGCTGATATCCCCCAGAGTGTTGAGGTCAACGCTAAGCGCCTGACCAGAAAGAGGGAGCGCCCCTGTTTGTGCCGCTGTCGGTGGATTCAGAGGCCCGTAAAGCATTTGCCTGTTTTGCTGGTTAACCGAACCATCAGCATTTACCTGCAGCCATTCAACAATGATGTTTCCGTCAGCGCGAACAAACATATTTGCTGAAAACTCAACGCCATCACTGTTGGTACCATACTCAACATGCACCCCGGCACCAAAGAGTCCAAAGTGCTTATCAGCATCGCCGTTTCCCTGAATGAAGAATCGCGTGGGGAGTCGGTTCTGTGACTGAATCTCAGCATCAGTGGTTTGTAATGCATAGCCGCCCAGCCCTTCCCAGCCAACAACCGGCACTCGCCCAGGTGTCGTATCGGTCATGGAGGTGACGACATCAGCATCGGCAGCAGAGCCGAGTTTTACGTTGCCGTGTTCGTCGGGTTCTTCGCTGTTGACTGTTTTTACTGCGGCGTCAGCGGCATCTTTGGCTGCTTTTACCGCTTTCGGTGTGGCGGCCTTTGTTTCGTCGTCACTGTCGGTTTCGCTGCTGAGTTGCACAAAGCCTTTAGCTTTTGTTGTGGCGTCCGGGTGATTACGGCTTTTAGCATGCTCCTCAACTGAATCGTCAACATACTCGCGGGTTGCCAGTACAGCGGTCGGATCAATCTTCAGTGTCACGGCGTTGTCACTGGTAACGATCAGAATCATACGAATGACCTGCTCGCGGCTCGCGCCCTCTTCAATGAGTGGCTTGTAGGATGGTGGGCAGTTGCCGACGGCGATCAGATCGCCGTCCGCGTCGTAAAGGCCCAACTCTCTGATGTACCAGCCGCCAACGTTATCCGGGAGAACCTGCTCAGCAATAATTTGATTCGGGTTTTTTGGGTCTGCCTTCAGCGTGTTGAGATCTGCGCGGCGGCGTTCATTAATCAGGCTGGTTTGCCGTGGGTCTGGAGTAGGTACGGTGCCGTTGGCGTCGCCCACACCCATTTGAGTGATGTTGAGTGGCGTGTCGGTTGCCGTTGCGTTCGCGAGCTTTGCGGCACCAATATTGGTAAGGAGTGTGTAATACGGCGCGGTCATGCGGAAATCTCCATTGTATCGATCACTTGCACCGCAGCGCGGGCGTATGCTGTCATGCTGCTTTCGATGCTGTCAGGGAAATAGGGGTACACGGTCATAATGTCGCCATCGTAAGCCGCTGCGGCGACGGGGATTTCTCCGCGTGTTTCCATTGAGATGGTGAGTATCGTCAGGTGACGACTGCACGGCTTGGCATCATTTATGACGCGCTCAAGTTCGGCGTACATCTCAACCGTTACGCCGGTGTTCAGTGCGGCAACCTCCATCTCAAAGGTGCCTGGCTGCTTATCGTTTTCCCACCACTCAGTCACGCTTATCAGGTAGCCCATCGGCTCCACGGCACGACGCAGGGCGCCAATGGTGCCTTTGTGTTGATGCAGGAAAAATGAATCTTTGATGGTCTTGCGCTTGGTGGCTTCATCCCACGTTTCATCCCATCGGTATACCGAGAAGGCCCATGCGAGGTATGGCAGTAAATCTACCCGGCAGGTATCAGGATCCCAGAGGGTGCGTATCGGAATACCCACATCAAAAAACGTCGCCATCACCTGCGCGAGGTTGCGCTCATACAGTGTTGATGATGGTGGCAGGAGTGCCCTGGTATCGCGCTCATTCACTGCTGACACCCTCCACGTTGGTGGATGTGCGCACGGAAACAGAGGTACACCATGACGCCTGGGTGTTGCTCACCGGAATATCGGTCGCCGGTGAGTTGAGAATGATGTTGTTCACCCCTTCGCTGTTCAGTATCCCGATTATTTTTGCGCGGTATATCGTGCGCCCGATGCGGTACTGACTGATAGCGTAATCACTGGCGCGTTGCTGGGCGGCTTTTCTTATAACCTCGGTCTGCGGTCCGTCTTCCATCATGAGCACGGCGTCAATCAGATAGGTGACTATTTCTGCGGACTGAACTGTTAACCGATCCGCTACCGGTCGCACGTCTTCATCATTCAGTGCTGCGCTGACGGTATCGAGTAACGCACTGTCGGCAGTGCCGTCTCCGTCCGTTGATAAAATGGATACGGTTACGCAGGCGGGTGATGGGCTGATTGCCTTCGCGTCGGCTACCCTGCCATCAGCTGCGCGTGCAAAGGCTTCATAAGCTCCGGTTGGGCCAGCAACGCTCAGCGTCTCCATGGTGTTTTGTACGCGCAGGCGCAGTGCGTCGTCAGATTCCATCACTGCGGGAGTTGGTGGTGTTGTTGTGTTGTCCGCGGGAGTGATTACCAGGCGCTGGACATTGTAGTTGGCTGCCAGGTTGTCAAGGTCTGTATCCTCCGCGTAAGCCAGCATGGTTGAAAGCGATGCTTCATTGATTCGCTGGCGCATGAGGTTTTCAAGATAAGTTGAAAACTCAAGGAGCTTTTCGCCCGGATCTGACGGCAGGTTGAGAGTGCGACGGATGGTATCTTGTATTTCCGCTGGGAACAGGGAGACGAACGCCTCTCGTCGTGCGTCAAGCGTAGTATCAAAGTCCAGTTGCTCCACCACGACCGGCGGGGGGAGTTGTGACAGGTCGATAGCGCCACTCATGATTGACCTCTGCTGAAGGTGGTAGTGATGTTGAGCGGTTGGCCGCTAAGGCTGTAGCCTTTAACAATAACCTGCGTCGCGCCTTTTTCTGACCGGGTGGTAACGCTGGATAGCGAGATGCGCGGCTCCCATGCTGTCAGCGCTTCGTAGGTTGCAGCGATGACCCGCAGGCGAAGCGAGTCCGTCAGTGGTCCATCAATCATGGCCGGAACATCACTACCGTAATCCCTTAGCATCAGCCGTGTTCCTTTCGGTGTGGTCAGGATATCGGTTACGGACTGCTGAATATGCGCCTCATCCGTTACCATGCCTCCGCTGTCACGGTTGAGTCCGGCGTAATGCGAGGTCATTTCGTCCCCTTGGTTCGGTCATCGCCGGATTTCACGCCGCCATGATCGTGATCGTCTGGCCTTACGTCGTTGAATGTCGCGGTGCCGGTGAAGTTGCCGTGCATTTCGCCGCCTTTGGTCGCGGAGAAAGAGGCTGTGGTGAGTTGATTTGTGCATTTCACCTCTGGCGCATCAAGCGTGATTTGTTCGGCCGCTTTTATCGTCACTGCGGCGCAGTTAACCGTAACCTCGCCTGATGCGCTGATGGTCAGTGTTTTAATGCCGCTGATGTGCAGGCTGCTGTCGTCCGGGGAATAAATAAACTCTGCGCCGTCCGGGTAAATGGCGTGATAACCTGCGCCTCTGCCTGGGGCGTCGTACGCATCGCAGTACAGCGAACCGGCGATAAATGCATTCCTGAGTTCCCCGTCGGGGGCCAGGATAATGACCTGCTCACCCACAGATGGCGGTAACCACGTTCGCGTATCACCGGCGCGCTCCACCGCCCATTGTATCCAGGTGGTTGTGTTATATCCGGTGCTGACGCGGGCGAGCTTACCGTTAATCTCGGTAACCGTGCCGATTTGTATGAGATTGCATAATCGGCGTAGCAGCTCTGTGGGGGTGTTGTTCTTTTCCATAGAATCAGTATTCCACGCGCGCGGGAGTGTGGCGCGGTGTGCTCTTTGTCGCAGTGCTGCGACAAACTAACTTCTTCCGCTGATAAAGCTGAGGATTTGATCGCTCATCCAGTGTACGTCGTCGTCATTTATCCCAAGTAGTTCGCGCTCCGGGTAGCGTCCGTGAAAGTGCGCATCCAGATCGTCAACCAGGCCAAACTGATGAATGCGGGCAATAGCAGCGGCTCTGCCGGTGAATCCCACTCTGGCACCCTGTGCGCTGTACTCGGTGCGCAGGTACTGGTATGTGCGAAGGCGGCGGAACATCTCATTTTTTTTGAGCGTGCGGCGCATGGCGGTTTTGTTGAGTTCGATTGCCAGGTACTGCGCGATATCGTCGCGCCGGAATGACCGGAAGCTGCCTTTTGAGGCATCAAACCCCGTTACCACGCCGCCACCGCTCTTGTCTTTGGTGTTGTGCCAGTTGTTAATTTCCCGCACTTCACCTTTCCAGATAAAGCGCAGCCTGCCGGTGTAGGTCTTGATTTCGCGCTTCTTCTTCGGCACGTAAGGCGAGCCATCCGGGTTTCTCTGCTGACGGATGCGCTTTGCCTGGCGTTCGCGCAGGCCCATCGCGAGTGTTCCGGCGAGCTTTTTACGGGCTGCGGGAGAGAGTCTCTCCGTCAGTGCTTCCAGCACGCCGTCAAGCTGATACATCAGGCTGTCACTCATAACCCGTCGTCCGTCATGGTGCCGTCAAACTCAAGATCCCATACGCCTTCGCTGATGCCGTACATCTTGCGATAGTCTGGCTCATCCTGTGGCGTGAAGGTGATGCGGCCGTCGCTGTCCCGCGTTACGGTCACGGCTTCCGATACCGGAAAACTGAACAGCACATCGACGTTGCCGTTATCAAGAATGTCAGCATCGAAGCTGACCTCACGCGCGCGCTTGTCCGGGTTAAAGATCAGATCAGGCTGATGGTCGCGCGCCCATGTCAGAATGACCAGGGTCAGCATCTCGATGTCATCCGGGAAGTCCATCGCCAGCACGTCAACATGATAGCGATACTCGAAAGAAGCTCCCGGCCTGCCGCTGGAAACGACGTTACCCTTCCTGACGCGGGTCTCCAGATTGTCGGGGTTGCTCCGCACCCATGGGATAGCCTTGTTCAGGTGCTCACGCAGTATGTCCACTTTAAGCATGATATTGTCTCGCAATAAGCAAAACGGGCGCCCGATAAGCGCCCGCGGATATTATTGTTCTTGTGCTGCCGCGGTGAGCTCGCCCTCTTCGAACCAGCGTTCAGCAGCGCGGCCGTCGGCAGCAAGGTAATGGACGAAATAGTGGTTGCCGCAGGTTGCGTATTCTGCACGACCCTTGATATGGCCTTCCTCGCCGCTGATAGCGATTTGTACTACCTGGGTCAGCTCGTACTTAAATTTCATTGTTTTTCTCTCATGAGTTGGTGCCTGGCTTCATCACCCACGCGACACAGCACGACGGCGTTACCGTTGATCAGTACGCGGGTGAGGCTCGCAGGCTGGGTGGACGTTATCTGTACGCCAACGTAACGCTGTGATACGCAGCCGGAGAGCGGCAGCGACGACAGCAGCAAAAACAGGGTAATTTTCAGGTCTGGCACTATGGGCCTCCCGTCCGGCATGTCTGACTTGCAACCGGGTGGGTGTCGATACACGCGGAGCCGTTCGGGTAAGTCAGTACGACGGTGTTATCGGTCTGAACCTCCGCATTGGTCACCGCCTGCCCGCTGGCGCCGGTCGCATGCGTGAATGAAACGGCAGCGCAGGCGCTCAGCACCATTGATACCAGCAGAATAATGAGGTGCTTCACCTGCATGACTTTCTCCATCGTTGTTGTTCAGTCCCATAACTGGACGACTTCGGCGGTGGCCTGCTCGGGGACCTCCGGCATCCATACCTGCGTTCCGGCAGGGAGCAGCGGGCCTTTCTCGCACAGTCCTGGGTTTGCAGCGTAGACATGTTCCGTCACGCCGCGCGTCCTGCCGTAATGTCGCCAGCACATCAAATCAACCGTGTCGTCCTGCGTTGCCGTCATGTTCATGCGATTTCAGCCAGGCCCCGATTTAATCCCAGAATATCGCGCAGCGCCCACTGGCTGTCCCGCCAGGTGTCTTCAATCTGCGTTGCCAGCGCTTCGGCGTGCTTTTCACCCTCGCGGGTAGTGTCAATGTCCCTGTAGCTTTCGATAATGAGAGCCTTGGTGGTGCTGTATACCGCGCGCAGATAACGGGAGGTCAGTACCGACACGCCGCCCACTTTTTCCGCTGGCACCCCTGCGAGGGTGGTATAGCCGGACTGCCGCTGGATATCGCGCCAGTCTGCCAGCTCATCGTTGACGCGGTTGATGGCCTCAATGGTAACGTGCCGGAGACGGTCATTGGTCACGTTGCCGTCAAGGCGCACGCTCAGGCGCAGCATATTCAGCTCGATGTCCGGCCAGAAATCACTGTTGGTCACCAGCTCCGGCAGGGCGGTGTTGATTGAATTCAGGCTTCCCATGATTCCTCCAGGATGGGCGGTGGACGGCGAACGCCTGAGCCGCCGCAAAGGCAGTCAGCCGATCGCCGTGCCGCCCGGCGCGTGTGGACGCTCGTTTAGCCGGTATGCTTTCGCGTACCCGCGCTGTTCTTTGCAGGGGCGTTGCGCTTTGCTGCGGCGCGGCGCAATGCGTCGATTTCTTTTTTGACGCCAGCGTCAGGGTTTAATCGGGTGGCCTGCGTCAGGTTCTCAAGTGCGCGCCTCTGCTGTTCTTCGTCGCCTTTCATCAGTAGAAGTCCGATAAGCTTGTGCAGTTTCGAACGGACCTGATCCGGCATGTCTTCCTCCTGCGTCATGACGCCAAGCCGCGAGAGCAGTTCTGGCGTCAGCGGGCATGGATCGCCCACCTTCAGCGCGGTCAGTGCCGGGTTGCATATTTCTTCCACTATCAGCGCCGCCGGTGTCCGCTTGTACTGATCCGGCACGGGCATCTTATGACGGAGTGCATGCTCAATCAGTGGCAGGGCTTCCTCCACCTGGCCGGTGTCGATGTGCCAGATCACGCAGGTGATAAAAATTTCATCCGGTCGTCCGCTGTTGCTGCTCATGATGCCGCCGATCCATCCCTGATAGGATGGCAATAGCTCGCGCTTCAGCTCTATCTTGCGGGTTGTTCCCTGGATATCACCGAGGCGTTTTTTATCGTGCCGGAAGCGATGATACATGCGCTCCCACTCGGTGGAATGCGCAGTACCTTCTGGACGCTTTGCCGCTTCCGCTGCGGCGTGAAACTGCCAATGTTTTTGCGCAGGTGTCAGCTTCATGATTACGCCTCGCTGCTTTCGCCTGCCCAGGTGATTCCGTCAATGAGGCAGCCGAAACCATAATCCTCAATCACATAGGCGTCGTTGCTGGAGCTGTACGTCGAAACACGGTTGTACTCCGGCTCTTCCTTGACCTGACGACGTGCGGCGCCAATCTGCCAGTACAGCGACAGGTTAGAGAATGACGTGATCAGCATGCAGCCTTCCGGGAAGTACGGCGCTGCGTAAACCGGCATACCGTCGATGCGACGCTGAGCAATCAGCAACTGACCGGCCAGCTGTTCGCTGTTTGGGTTTGTCTGACTGAGTGAGTTCAGGATCGGGAAATCGTTCTGGTTCAGCAGCGTGCGGCCGGTGATAACGACCAGATCCTGACTCTCAACATACCAGCTGTCCAGCAGGTTGCGACGCGCATCCATCGCCAGGGAGTTCAGGTTGCCGTAGTCGCCTTTCTGGATGATTTTGTTATCTTCGTCACGCGAGGTGATGGTGACATTTGTCAGCACGCGTTTAGAGGCGTTGTTGCGGTACTGCTGTGGCCAGCCGATATTCACGTCCTGCAAAAGCGGGTTGTTGGCGAAATCGGATATCGTGACGTGATGCGTGCCGTTAAAGCCAACCATGATGCGATCGAGTGCGCGACGACGGACAATCTGGTTACTCAGCATTGCCTGGAAGTTCGGAAACTTTGCCCACGCATCCAGCTTCGCATATGAAATGTACGTATCTGAGTTGGTCTGCTCGCAACGGTAGGTTTTATCGTCCATCGTGTCCACTGCGCGCGGCTCGCGTCGTGTGGTCGTGGTGTTATTGGTACCGGCAATTGGCCCGCTGACATCCAGACCGATTTTTTCGCCTTCCTGCTCGTTGACTGGATAGACATTTATTTTTTTCAGAAACTCGTCGGATTCCTGAATTTTGTTTTCCAGCTTTTGCTCAACTGACGGGGATACGTTGAAGCGCAATCCCTGCTGTAAAGTGGATAATTGCTGGTTGTTGATTTCTGCCTGTCGTGACAGCCAGTCGTTATATTTCAATCGTGTTTCGTTACGCATGTGCTTACCTGCTGTCAGTAATCAATCTGGTCGTCTGTACCATTTCCGCCGGTGGCTGGATGGCGCTGGCTGTACGACTGTTCCGGCTGCTGCTCCAGCTGCGATTTCAGTTTGTTGTAGTCCTGGCTGAGCTGGTTAAGCTCCTGTTTAAGCTGTTTCAACTCTGATGCGGACAATTTCAGGTCGTCGATATCATTCAGGACATCGCGCTGACTGGTTGCCAGCAGCTCTACCGCACTCTGTAGTTCGGTGGTGTCGCGGGTCTGCTGGCGATTGCTGCCAAGGAGCATGGCGCTGATTTTGCTGAAAAAATTCGCGCCGCTGTTGGCTGGCTCCGGCACATCTTCTGTCGTGCTGAAAGAAAACTCTTCCGCTGCAGTAAACACGGCGCCATTGACCGTATGAAAGCGAGCGAGAGGGCTTTGCTCCGGGTTCTGAGCGCAGAACTGGAGATATGAAGTGCCAAGACTTGCGGGGCTGTCGGTAACTGCCATTCCCAGCAGGTACGGAGTGCCTGTATCGGCGAAGTTTGGGGTGATCTCGATACTGGAATAGACCTTTTGCCCCTTTTTGTTGAGGGCAATCAGATCATCGTTCGGTGCCAGCCTGCCAAACAGTGCAACCTTGCCTTTCAGCTCTTCCGGCTTCTGAAGTACTTCCGTTTTCACTTCGACGATATCGCCGTACGCGCCAAATGACATGCCGTTTGTGCCATTCATGGGGGCGTAGCCCTTCACGTGCTCACAGTTAATGCGGGCGCCGTATACGTCCGGGTTGTAGGCTTTTGCTGCACCTGTCAGCCATTCGCGTTCGATAGTGCGGCCGTCTGTGGTGGCCCCTTCGACAGCAAGGCGTACCCAGTCTGTTACTTTTTTAGCCATGTTCTTTGTCTCGTCAGATCATGTTCGTCATGTCGCTATGTTCCGTGTCGGGATGGATGGCGGCAATGCGTTCCGTTTGTCGTGATGCTGTGACAAATGCCACTGGTTCAGGTGGGTCGCGCGGGCGCGATACGCTCTGATGCATGGAACAGACAGATATCAAAATCCAGGCTCGCACCCAGTACTGGCTAGGGCGCGACATTAAAGATATTGCGGCGATGCTGGGTGTTAAACCGGCCACGGTTTACACCTGGAAGCGTCGTTATGGCTGGGATAACAGTAGCGCCGGTGAGCGTGCGCATGATGTGACTCTGGCGCGCTATCTGGAACTGATGGTGCGACCGGCGGAGACGCTTACCGGGCGTGAGTTCAAGGCTATCGATCTCTACGGGCGGCAGATTGCACGGCTGGAGCGCGCCATGCGCAGAGATGAAGGTGAGGGGCGTAAAAAGGCACCGAAAAATCACCTGACGGAAGAGCAGATTGCCGCGCTGCGGGCGGATGCTGATGCGACGTTCTTTGAGTACCAGAAAGAGTGGTTCCGGCTGAGCGAGCTGCGTCAGCGCATCAGGATGATCCTCAAATCCCGTCAGGTGGGGGCGTCCTGGTATTTTGCGCGCGAGGCGCTGCTTGATGCGCTGTCCTCCGGGCGAAACCAGATATTCCTGTCAGCCAGCCGTAACCAGGCGCTCAACTTCAAGCGGTTCATTCAGAAGTGGGTCAAGGATGTCTGCGGCGTTGAGCTGAAGGGCGGTAATGAGATGGTGCTGTCCAACGGTGCCACGCTCTACTTCCTGGGTACCTCGGCGGCAACGGCGCAGTCCTACACGGGCAATCTCTATTTTGATGAATTCTTCTGGGTCTCCAATTTCCTCAATCTGCGTAAGGTTGCGGCAGGCATGGCGACGCACGACAAGGCCGGGCTGACGCTGACCTATTTCTCGACGCCTTCCGGTGAAGAGCATGAGGCTTACAGCTTCTGGACGGGGGATTTGTACAACAAATCTCTGAAGAAAGCAGACCGGGTTGATATTCCTCTGACGCATAAGGCGCTAAAAAATGGCCTGCTCTGTAAAGACGAGGTCTGGCGGCAGATCCTGACTATCAAGGATGCCATAGCCAAAGGTCTGGATCTGGTCACGCTCAGCACTATTGAGCGGGAAACGCCGCCGGAAGACTTTCTGAACCTGTACATGTGTGAGTTCGTGGCGCGCGGGGAGCGGGCATTTAACTACAACCAGCTTATTGGATGTGGTGTTGATGGTGATGACTGGGAAGACTGGCGCCCGGATGCGGCGCGACCGATGGGAGAGCGTGAAGTCTGGCTGGGATATGACCCTAACGGTGGCAGCGGCAACGGCGACAGCGCCGGACTGACCGTTATTGTGCCTCCGTTGGTGCCGGGTGGCCGGTTCCGCATTATTGAGGCCATGCAGATCCAGGGGCTGCCGTTTGAGGCGCAGGCTGAGGTGATACGACAGTTTACTGAGCGCTATAACGTCACCCATATCGGTATTGATGGTACCGGTATTGGTGAGGCGGTGGGTGAGCTGGTCCGTAAATTCTTCCCGGCTGTTGTGGTGCATACCTATTCGGCCGGGCTTAAGCGTCTGCTGGTCATGAAGGCGCTGATGCTTATCCGTGCGGGGCGTCTGGAATATGACGCAGGACTGATGGCGCTGGTTAACTCTTTCATGACGGTGAGAAGAGTGGTAACGCCAGGCGGCACGCTGACCTACGAATCGGACCGCTCGCGCGGAAGCAACCATGGCGATTTGGCCTGGTCTGCCATGCATGCGTTGTTTAACGAACCGCTGGGCGCTGAGGCTGACGGCGACGGCTTTGTGATGGAGTTTTAATGAGCGATAAAAGTAACGACAGCACGTGGCTGGATATGGGGAGGGTTGCCGCCGCGGCGCGAAGCGGTGGCGCAGATCTTGCGGCGGATGTTCAGGATGTGGTGACCGAATTCAGTGCGCTGACGCTTGATGATCCTTATCCGCTCGTGGGATGGGGGGATTTTCTGGACTGTATGGAGTGCGCCGAAAACGGCTTATGGTATGAGACTCCGGTCAGTTTTTACGAAATATCCCGCCTGTTCGGTGTGGCAACATATCACCAGTCGGCGTTGTACTTTAAGCGCAACGTCATAACTGGTTGTTACATCGCTCATCCGTTGCTGTCGCTTAAGATGGTGAACGAAATCGCGCTTGACTATCTGGTGTTCGGAAATGCGTATGTCCGGGTTATCAAAAATCGTCTTGGCGGGGTAATGGCGCTTGAATATCTCCCCGCCAAATATACCCGTCGTGGCGTGAACCTCGATCAGTACTGGGATGTGCAGCCCGGCAAAGATCCGGTTCCCTACGCACCAGGCAGCGTCTGCCAGATTATGAACCCCGAAATAAACCAGGAAATTTACGGCCTGCCGGAATACCTGGCGGTCATGATGTCGGTCTATCTCAACAGTGACGCCACCATGTTTCGTCGCAACTATTTCATTAACGGCAGTCACGCCGGAAAGCTGATTTACGTATCTGATGCGCTGGCAAACCCTAAGCAGATTGAAGATCTTAAAAAAGCACTCTCCGGTGTAAACGGAAAGCGGGCATTTAAAAACGTGCTGGTTTATTCGGCGGGCGGCAAAAAAGACGGCATACAGGTGATGCCGTTCAGTGAGATCACGGCAAAGGACGATTTCAGCGGCATAAAAAATATCACGCGTAATGACATGCTGGCGGCGCATCGCGTTCCGCCGCAGCTGATGGGGATTATCCCGAACGATGCTTCTAACTTCGGCGATGTGGAGAAAGCGGCGAAGGTGTTCGCCATTAATGAGCTTTACCCGATTATGTCCGCACTTAAACACCTTAACGACTGGCTGGGTATGAAGGTTCTGACCTTTGCGCCGTACGCGCTTGCTGAGGGCAGTAATGCATGATGGACAGGGCGATTATTCTCGCCAGCGGGCCGTCGCTGGTTCAGGAAGATATCACAATGGCAATTTCGTCTGGCTGGCCGGTTATCGCGGTCAATTCCACCTGGCAGGCTGCTCCTGAATGTGACGTTATCTATGCCGGTGATCTCGAATGGTGGGATTACTGGCACGCGCGCATCGACTCTGCGGCGGAGTTATGGACGTGCAGCGCGCAGGCAGCCAGTCGCTATTGCCTGAAGCTCCATGTAGCGACCGGCGTATATAACTCCGGGATGCGGGCTGTGCAGTTTGCGCATCAGCAAGGGGCGCGGCGCATCATTTTGCTCGGTTTTGACTGCTCCACTCGTCACGGTACCCACTGGCACGGGGATCATCCGGCCGGATTGCGTAATCCGGGTGATGGCAGCGAAGCACGCTGGCTTGGGCATTTTACCGGCCTTGGCAACCAACTCGCCGGTGCCGATATTATCAATTGCTCTCGATATTCGATGCTGACGTTGTTCCGGCGTCTGCCGCTGGCGCAGGCTCTAAAGGAGGATGCATGGACCCTGTAAAATCTCCACAAAAGAGGGCTGTTATCGTTGCTTCCGGTCCATCGGCGCACGGTTTCGTTCCACCTGATGATGTGGCCGTTATTGCCGTCAATGGTGCCATTGAATGGCTGTCCCGCGCTGATTATTTCTTTACCCTGGACCCCTCTCCTGAAAACCGCCGACGGCTAACATGTCAGCGCGCCGGTGTGGCTTACTGCGCAGCTGGGCCGGTTGGTCCGGCGTTCGGTGTGAGACGTTTCCAGCGCATTGCCCGACGTGGGCAGGAGCCGCAGGAACGATACTCACCGGCATGGTGGTTGTGGCGCTGGTCAGCGGTTGAAGGGCTGTCGAAGAATGCCAGGCAAATTCATACAGGTAACAGCGCTTATGGCGCATTGGGCCTTGCCTATCATCTCGGCTTTACTGACGTGGCGCTTATGGGTGTAGACGGAACGGAAGATGCCCGCATTGAAGGCGGTCGGCCGGGCAATCTTAGCCACCTGCCGCTGCTGTTCGCCAGTGCGCTACCACAGATCCGGGTAGTGAGCTGCGGAAAATTAACGGGGATCCCCCAAATGCACTTTGAGGACTGGCTTGATGAGTGATGCGGTATTTGTATCTTTTTTTACCTGTAACTGGCGTTATCCACAGATGGCGCAGCGGCTCGCCAGTACGCTCCAGGATATGGGTGTGGCGTATGATATTCGCTGCATGCCGTCGGATTCCGACTGGCTGGCAAATACGCGTATCAAGCCCCGGTTTATTCGTCAGATGTTGAAACTTTACCCGCGTATTGTCTGGATAGATGCGGATAGTGATGTTCACCAGTTGCCGCGCATGCTTCTCAATTTTCGTGAAGATTTACTGCTTCGTCCGCACTCCACGGTGCCGGGGCGTGCGTGGCACGTCTCGGTGATGGGCTGGCGTTCTACGCCTGAGACTGTAGCGCTGTGCGATGCCTGGCTAGCGTATAGTGATGAGCACGGCGGTACTGATGAGGCGGCTTTTGATGCGGTGATTAGTGAGTTTGCGCCAGCGCTGCGGATTGGCCTGATGCCAGCTAAATATCACCGCATTCCCGGTGAGGCTCATGACAACGCGGTGATCACTATTGGTATCTCAAAGGATGAAGACAAGATGCGTATTAAAAATACGGAGGGATTCCGGTGACTACGATCATGACCGTGCTTCGCTCGGGCGGAGAGTATCGCGCAGAGCATGTTCGGGCGCTGCATGCGCAATTTTGCGATGAGCCGTCTGCCTGTCTTGCTGATGTTCCGGTGGCGGGGGTGTCCGTACTGCGGCAGCGCTATCGCTGGCCGGGCTGGTTTGCCAAGATGGAGCTTTTCAACCCTGATCTGATTGATGACGATATCCTTTATTTTGACCTCGACACGCTTCTGCTGTGCAATCCGTCCGTCTACATGAATGATGACCGTTTCAGGATGTTGTCCGACTTCTACCATCCTGAGAAACCGGCCAGCGGTATGATGTTCATTCCCCACAGGGAGAAGGCGCGTATCTGGTCGCAATGGCTGGCATCTCCTGAGCGCTGGATGCGTGAATGCCGTGGCGATCAAGATGTGCTTGAGCGTATTTGCGGGCGTGATGTCGCCCGGTTCGGTGAGATGGTCAAGTCCTGGAGGGTTCACATTGCGGCACCAGGTATGCCTGGCTATCACGATGTGCGCTCAAAAGGTGATGGCACCATTCCGGCCAACACAGATGTTCTTTGTTTTCACGGTAACGTCAGGCCGTGGGATGTACTGGCGCTCCTTCCTGAATACCTCCAATTCACAGATTACCCTTCAGCCTGACGAGGCGTCACCTGCTGCTACCACCGCCGCCTCGATAACATCCTGCTGCTATCACCATCACACCAGGCGCGCGGTGCGCGTCTGGTGTTCCCATTCCTTTATCCCTGGCGCTTCTGACTGGATGCCCAGACGGCTAACCGCGCCTGATTCGCGGCGTTATCCCTGTGCATCACTCTGAATAAGATCCTGCCTGTATCGCGCTGAGGCACGCGCTAACACATCATGACTGCCAGAACCAAACCAACGAGAACGCATCGCATGACGGATTCCTGACGCCTTGATTTGGCTCTCCAGGCATGGTCCTATCCCACCCCTCAGCGCGGGGGCGTCCCCCACCACACCCGCGCGCAATATGTGCGTGTTTTTCGTCACTTCGTCATGTCGCCCTGAGCCTTGCCGTACAAGGGCTGACATGGGATCGCGTGGTGGGCCTTAATTATTCAATATTATTCACTTTTTCGTCACGGCTTATTCAGGGTGAAAATGATCTTTTTTTTTGGGCGCGGGATCGTTGCTCAGATCGTGCCTGTTCCGCTTTATCGTCATGGCTGTTCGGTGCTCACTGCGTTGCGCTCCGCCTCAGCCCCGCCGATAAACCGTTGCCAATAAAAAAGCCGCACGTGGCGGCTCTTTGTGGTGGTGTGGAGGATTACGTGGGGAAAAGGTTACCGGCGTTTCGCCTGGCGACGGCGGCATTGTCCGCCGGTTCGTCCGTGGCTGGCGCAGATTCCTTTGCTGCTGTCGGGTCTGGCTTGGTGGTAGCGGTGGTCAACTGGCGAAGTGCGGCCACCACGGCGGTGGTATCGTCAGGAAATATGCTGCTGATAAGGTGGCGTATCTGGCTGATGGTGGTGTTCTCGTCGAACAGCTCCGCGATAAGGTGAGGTAGTCGCGGGTCCTGGCGCATTAGCGCCATCCCGGCCAGCATAGCGGCGCGGCTGGCATTACCGCGCGCCTTGACGGGCAGGGCGTCAAGCATCTCATCGGCGAGCTGGTCAGCCCGCGAGTGCGCGGGCTTCAGATAAAAGCTGATTTTGCGGTTTGGGGTGCTCATTCCGGTGTACCCATCTGATAGAGGCCGGTCACCAGATCAAGCTGCGGGTTTGTGGTGCGGAATACGCGCTCCTGCGGCATGGCTGTGGCTTCGCACACTGCCTCAAGGATGATGTCAGCGCCGCCGCCAATCACCATCACATGCGAGTAACCGGAAAACTGCTCAATGGTGCGTTGCACTCGGCGGCAGAGCTGCAGCTCTTTCTCGCGCAGGGTTGCCAGAATAGTGGCGACCTGCGCGGTGTCGTTGACGCGGCTGCGCAGATATGCGGGATCGTTGCGGTGGTGGATCAGGTCGTTAGCAAAGAGACTGCTGGCGCGCGTATTGGCGGCGTCCAGTGCGGTTTTTAGTGCCTCGGTAATCAGCGAAACGCCGATGTCCGGGTCACAGAATGTTTTCGTAATGCCGGTGAATTTGCCGCGCACCTGCGACACGTCCAGCGTGGTACCGCCCAGATCGACGATCAGAAGGGAGTCCAGTTCGTCCAGGTCCTTTACCACATCGAAACCAGCCGGGATGGACTCGGGTAATACGCGCACGCTGCGGATAGTAAAGGTTTCGGCGTTGTTGAGCACGACAGGGCGCATAACGTTGCGTTTCTTGCGCTCGATGTTCAGCATGTTTGGCTGGTTGTGCTCGTCCAGGTATTCTCCCAGTGGCAGGGTGACTTCCACATCTACCGGCTGCGGCGTGATACCGGTTTGCAATAACGCGTGGTGAATGGCGACCACGTTAAGATCGCTATACTGATAGCGGGTATTGGTGGTGCGGATGGCTTCCGGGCTGACCGGATCAAACGAATAGCGCTCACCGTCGATCAGATAGTTGGCCGGTGTCTGGTTACCGAACGGTGTGGACCATTCCGGCTTAAAGCTATTCTGGCTGACCAGTGTTTGCATCTTGCCATCCTGCTGCCAGGCCATTTTGATCGCTGTGGAGCCGTCATCAATAAAAATCTTCATCGTGTTTCTTTCCTTTATGCAGGTATGAAAAAGCCGTTTAATTGTCGTTTTTGGGAACGAAACAGAAAAATGGTGGTTTAGCCGTCTGGCTGGTTGCCGATTTTTCTATATCGTTCCCGTTTTTTCCCTTTTAGCGTGTTTTTGGCGCCGGACTGTCTGCGCTCGATAGAGCCTCCATGATTGCTTTTTGCTCAATGGCGGGTAGCGCCTGAAACTTACGTTTCCAGCGCTGCACCTTTCGTTTGATGCGCTGCCGGTCGATGTAGTCTGTACCGGCGAATGCCGTCGTAAATTTCTCCCCGGGCGGAAAGTTCATCCATAGCTGCTCTGTTCTGACACCACCGCGCGTCATGGCCTGAAAGGTGATGCTGCGCCATTCCGGCAGAAGATCGTCATAGAGCTGTGACGGGTAGCCAGACAGCATGATGTGGATCTCGCGCGGCATGGATTTCAGACAGGTAAGCAGGCGCACGTGATCTGCAACCTGATACTCACAGCGGTACCGTGCGTTGCTGGTTCTGGTTTCATGCAGGTACGGCGGATCCACGTACAGCAACACGCGATTGCCCACAGCGGGCGGGTATTGAATAAACCTTGCCAGAACATCCACTGCATCACGGTTTATCAGCTCAAGGTTGGGTAGCGGTTTAAACTCCGCGCATTCCATGAAATTCGTCAGTGCCTCCTCGTCCTTATCAATGCCGATGTTGTGCTTGGCGGGTGGCTTGCGCAGCATGATGGCACCGCCGCCCAGGTGCGTTTCAATGTAGGTATCATGCGGAGGCATCTCCGCGATGATTTTTTGATATACGCCGCTTGCGGCTTTACTTCCGAGATAACTCATTTGTTCTCCCTAGTCATAAATCACTGTGCTGCAGGTTACTTGTTCTGTCTGTGTCTGCCGGAATGGCCAGCACAGATAAAAATGTCTGTCCGGTACCGCCAGCTACCAGAATGGCGAGCGCGATGCGCTTACCGGTTCGATCCTTCCGTCACGTAGCCGCACAGCTTCACCGCCGCCGATGTTTAGCGTGGCGCCACGCAATAGCGACTCAACCTCCCACGGCTCCAGTGTCAGCCCCGCAGCAGTGGCGAATGCATTGATTAGGGCGTGATCGCGCCTGCTGCCGGTGCTGTTGGCGGCCAGTTTCTCGCCGATGCTCTCCCGCTTTGGTGGTTTCCTGATTTCGTCGCGGATGCGTTGCGATATTTCGCGCCGTTCCTGCTTCGTTATGTTGCTGAGATCAAGGGGGCAGTACGGGCCGTCACCTGTTTCGTTGCCTGCCTTGGCTCCCGCCAGGGGATCCCGCGTACAGTTATTGACAGAACTCCAAGGGGTCGCGGGGCGACCCTCTACGGTCAAAGGCTCTCCCGGTGCGGGTTTGCGCTTCGGTACTATTTTGTAGTTGTTGGTGCGAGTGATAATGGTTGATTCGTTGCCCGCGAGCGGGCAGTAAACACCCGTTATCCGCGACACTGTGTCGCCGTAATCATTGCCGTTCTCGGTTGTTTTATAACTTGGGCGGATGTGGATGCAGTCGCGCGCAACAAATGGACCGCCCTGAATGGTTGTGTACTCAGACCACTTTGACTCGTCCGCTGCGGCGCGGGCGGGTTCGATTTCTTCGATCGGCACCTGTTCGCGCAGGCGGCGCAGTTCGCGCCAGACGGTGACTGGCGCGCCGCCGATCTGCTGAAACTGGCGTATCTTCCAGCGTGCGGCCCATGCCCTGACGCGTTTCGCTTCTTCTTTGATGGGCTTCCCGGTGTCGTGGTCAACCTCGCCATCCATGCCGTAGCCATCAATGTTTTTGGATATGTATTTGGCGATGTACCCCGTTGCGCTGCCGTGCTCTTCTTCTATGGTCTTGGCGGTGAAGCGGTGCTCACTGGCACCCGGTTCATTGCCATTCATCTCCATGGCGTAATGACGAAAAATCGCGGTAGCGGCCTCTACCTGTTCCGGGCGAATGAAAAGCAACAGGTGCCAGTGTGGTGTTGAATCATGGTGCGGCTCGGCGGTGCGGAAACCGAAGGTGCGAATACCGTTGCGGCGCCATGCTGCGCGGACGCGTGACCAGACACCGCACAGGTATTTTTGCGCCTGGCGAGGGCTGGTGTTGGCGTATTTTTTATTCGTCTTACCTGATTTGATGTGTGCTGCATGGAAAAGGGATGGCGTTGTCAGCGTGTAGAACATGCCAGACATCCCCATCTCATTGGCGATGTCTTCAAAACCGCGCATGCGAACCATCAGTTCATGACGAGCGATTTTTGGGTTTGAGACGCTCCTGACCACTTTATCAAGCAGTGATGTGCGTTCGCCGGTCTCCTGGTCTTCCAGCTCCATCGCCTGAAGGTATTCAAAGTTGGACTCGCGCTGTTTCTGCCATTCTTTCAGGCAGGGATCGGAGCATTTTGGTGCGGCCAGTCTACTGACGTAGCCGGTCGCTATCATCAGGTGCTCGCGCCAGCGGTCATGGATGCCGCGAAGTTTATTCAGCCACCACTTTTCGGCGTGGAGGCGGGCGGCAGCGCGCAGGGCGTCTTCGGCTTCCAGTGTTTCTCCGCAATAGGCTTCCCATCCCGGGATCGGGATATTCAGCGTGCGGGCTTTGCTGGCGATGAAGCCATAGGCATAGAGTGTGGCAAACGCCGGATCGGTAGTTCTGGCGTACTGGAGATCAAACTCGCGCAGAAACTCGCTTTTCATGAGGTTTGCGAGGTTGTGCGCCAGTCGTTTCAGGCGCTTTTTGTCTGCCCACGGGAGCAGGTGAAAATCATCCCGGAAAGGAAGCAGGAGGGCGGGCAGAGTGTCCTGCGGGTGGTACTGCGCATTAACAGCATCCACGCGGCGTAAGATGTTGCGCTCAAACGTGTTAAACAGCCAGGTAACCGCCTTGTCCGGGTTGTTCTGGTCAAGTCGGTCAAGTTCTGCGACAAAACGGCGACGGACGAAGGCTGGCAGCCTTTGAAGGCGGCGGCGCAGGAATTTTTCGCGCTCCTGCTGCTTTATCCTGCCTTTTTCCACCAGGCCTATTTTTCTCGGACAAAGCTCAATAAGTTCATCATGGGGTAGTGTCCGGGTTTCGCCGTCTGGCGTCTGATAGGTGATACCCCCGATGCTGACGTTCTGATCTTCGGAGGGGTCATCGCTCAGCGAATCCTTGTGTAAGCCGTTTGCTGTAGCAACATCGTAGCTCGTCGAGTTCCATGCGTAGGCGTGCCATGAGGTATCAGCGGTGCTTCCGGTAAATGGAGGTGGCGGAGTGGGCGCGTAGCGCCCGTGTTTAACTTCACTCATGCGCCAGCCTTCTGAAAAATGATCAGCAGGCCCAACTTTCGAGCCTGATGCAGTTCAGCCAGTACGCGGGGGGAGTTCTCCCTACCGTTAAGCAGAAAAATGGCGTCAGCGCTTCTGAGCATGGCCTGATGAATATCCATGTACCGGTATGGCGTCAGGCCTTCCGGGAGGGCTGCTGGATTCAGTACCTGATGGCCTCTGGCTGCTATTCCCTCAGCAGCGCGAAAGAAAGCCGGGCGGTTAAAGTCAGGAAGGCCTGCCATCGGGCCGGAGATATAGATGATCATGGTTTGTCACCATTGAGCATGACGGCGCGGCAGGCTTCCCAAATCTCCTGCGCACCCTGATCTCCGATTTCATAACCGGCGCACAGGTCTATGATTTCATCACGTAATGATTCCGGGACGATTTCTGGTACCGTTGGTGCTGGCGGATGGATATATAACTTAATGACGCGGAGCTGGTCTGCGTGTGGCGTGATCGGGTTAGCGGTAAAAAGGTATCCGCATCCGTCTTTCTCAACACTCCGCAATTCTTGCTCGTCTGTCCAGCCAACCGGTTCAGCCTCCAGTGTCGCCAGTAATTCACCCAGGCACGCCAACTCAAATTGCTGCTGTTGAACAGCGGTTCCCACGCCGCGCGCATTCAATCCTTCCAGATACGAAATCCGCTCGCGTACTGATTCAATGGTTACTGAATGCATTTGGCCTCCCGGTGAAACTCACTGACGAAACGGTGAAGGCGGCGCATGGTGCGAAAGCGCGGGCGTACGTGTACAGCGCACGGAAGAGGGGCTTCATTGAACTGATAAAGGTTGGCGTAACCGAACCAGTGGTTTTTCAGCCAGACTCTGTAAACGTCGCCGTCAAGCCAGAAAGCCGCCGTGTACTCTTCAACAAAGAGGCATTCGCCTTCATCCAGTAGCTGGTTCAGTGTTTGGTCCCAATCCTCGCTGAAAGGGTGCTGATATATCCCGAAAAGGGTGTTTCCGATATGGCACAGATAATCTTTGAGCATGTTGTTTTCCTTCAAAATGGTGCCTCATCCAGCAGATCGCCGCCGTCTTCCGGGTTCTCAGGGATGGTGATTTCATCGCCGCGCCTGATGGCTTTGGCGTCTCGTTCGGTGAGGGCAGGGATATCGGCGTGATGGTACTGACCATCAGCAAACACCTCGACCTCAACCAGCCAGCCGCAGGGCGCGGGCCAGCGCTCCAGAACCTGCGTTATCACGCCTGTTACGGTGCTCATTTAGCTGGCTCCTTGTTGATTGGTCTGATGGTGTCGAGCAGAAGTATGCGGCGCGTATTCTCCGCAAAATGACGGCGTCCGGTTTCCTTGTGGTAAAACTCGTTAGTGCCAGCCACCCACATTTTTTCCGTTGCGTGCAGCTTTTTGCGCCTCGGTCCGTCTTTGGTAATAACGGTACCGGTGTGAGTTTTTGCGGCTTTCATTTCTTTTGCTCCGGTGTCATGGTTGCTCTCACATCCATGAATGCGTAGCTGTCACACCCTTTCGCAGGATCAAATCCAGCCCAGATGGTTTCACCTGTGGGGGTTGAGAAGAAAATTTGGCGGCCTGTGTTTTGTTTCTGATCGCCACCAAACATCGCGGCACAAGTCGCATCTCCCATCGCTGGCCCGCAGTCCGGGCAGCAACCACCGCCGGAACGACCGCAGCCATCACATACGCGGAGAACGCCGATCACTTCGCCGGTCATGTCACGGCTCCTGGCGCTGACCGAACGGCGGACGCTGAGGGTGTGAAGGTTGAAAGCGGAATAGATCTCGCGGGTTTCTGGTGTATCGCTATTGGATATCACCGCACGGATGCCGTACTGGCGATTAGCATTGAGCAGGGTTGCAACCAGCTCGCGGTGATCTTCCAGTGTGAATGGCTTTCCGTAGTGGGTGAAATTGGCTGTTTTACTGGCCGGGATGTATGGGGGATCGCAGTAAAGTGCTGCGTCCGGCTCGATTTCCAGCGATGACGGGATGGTGTCGCGGAAATCGCCATAGATAAACATGGCTTTGGTGTCGTTGGCTTTTTCAGCAAACAGACGCATTTCAGCTTCGGGAAAATAAGGGGCGGCGTACCTGCCAAACGAAGAATTAAAATTGCCCTCCAGATTGACGCGATAAAGCCCGTTGTACGTGTGACGGTTCAGATACAGGAAGTACGCAGCAAGCAGCATCGCGGCATCCGGATCGGAGTCTGATTTCTGAGCCAGTGCATTAAACGCCGTGCGGCGCTTATAAAATTCTCCTGCGTCATTCCCGCCCCTGAACATCTCCCTGCACGCTGCTATCGTGTCTTCCGGACGGCCTGTTAGCTGGCGGAAAAAATTGACCAAATTAAGATTGCTGTCGCAGAGGATGTAGCGCCTGTAATCCGTATTCATGAATACGGTGCCGCTGCCAACGAACGGCTCAATCAGGCAGTCGGCTTTCGGCAGGTGCTTTTGCAGCTCTGACATGACGCGGGTCTTTCCACCCGCCCATTTAATGGGTGAGCGGATCATTGGTTGCCCTCCCGGCGCAGGAAGGTTTCAACGTTCCATATCCAGAATTTCAGTACCATGACGACAAATGACGGCAGGTGATTAAACTCGTCAATGCCATAGCAATCAGCGATGAACTGGCGTTTATGGTTTACCCAGTCTGCGCGATATAGTGTGGCGATCTCGATGATGGCGACGATCAGAAGAACGGTTTCCAGGCTCACTTTTTCACCTCTTTCTCAAACGTAACGTGCGTTACCAGGTGCCATGATTTCCCTGCATCCTTGCTGAGAAGTCTCCACCAGGCGGTAACGTTGATATGCAGATAGCCATGTTGTCTGGTGCGGCTGAACACCTTCCGGCCTCTGTCGAACTCCTGAAGCAGCGCAGATGCTTTGGCGTAAATGCGCCGGTCAGCTGGCGGTCCTGATAATCTGGCTCTCATAGCTGTGGTTCCTGCTGATGTGGCTTAATCAGTGTTTGCCAGATGTGGATAACGGTTTTTGCCTGGTGGATGGCATCGTTCAGGGCGTGGTGTTTCTGGCCTTCGAAGGTCACTGCGGTGCGTGGATCCATGCCAGCGGCAATGGCGGCGTGTTCCAGGGTGCGAACGTCGCGAACGTTCCAGAATTTCCATGTTGGGGTAATGCCGATGCGTTCCATGGCTGAGGTGATGATCGGGATATCAAAATCGGTACCGCGCGCCCACAGGATGGCATCAGGGTGCTGGCTGTTACGCAGAATGAAGCAGCCCAGCTCACCGATGGCGCGCTTGATGTCTACTGCATCGTCGCTGATTACCTCGCTGCGGGCTTCTGCGGGCTGGCGCATCCACCATTTAACGGTGTCTGCATCGAGGGTGCCGCCATGCTCAACGCTGCTTTTGAGGTTGACGCGCTGGTAGAACTGCTTACCGATAACACCTTCTTCTGGATCAAAGGATACTGCGGCGATTGCTACGATAGCGGCGGCGGGTGATTTGCCCATGGTTTCTAAATCAATCATGATGTGCTGCATGTGTTTTCCTTTTTTCAGGTAATAAGAAGCCCGACGCGATTAAGCGTCTTTTTTATTTCCAGCCCGGTTAATGTATTTTTGCGTGGTCCGGCGATAAATCGCGCGGGAAGTCACCAACCAGATCCCTTAATTCCATCATTGTCCTGATGATGGATATTCGTTCCCGTTCGCTCAGGTTCTCAAAACGTATATTCCAGCGGTCATGCGATATCTCTGAGAGGCAATAAATCCACCTCCGGTAACGCGACTGACGAAGATTTCCAAAAAACCTCAGTACGGGATTTGTTTCACATTGTGCCTTTGTGAGCTGGCGGCGTAGTTCTGCCACCTTTGCCAGCCCATGAACTTTTTGTTCCTGTGGCATGCTGGCAGGGAAAATAAATGTCTTAAGCATTTCCGCACCTCGCTATTGTTAACCTGTTTGAAAGCGCATCCGTGAAGACGCCAGCCCTCACTTGTATATGGCTGCGCTTTCAGTCAGGTGCCGGTTTTTTGCGTGTCCGGCGAACGCTGTGGTATTTTCGCTACGCCCGCTCATTCTTGGCCGACTGACGGGCGTAACTATCCACCACCACAAAGGAACTCTTAATAAATGCCTAAAAATGAGTACAACCAATATCTTGTGAAAGAAACTAACGACATCCTTAAATCTGCACTTGCTGGCGGAGAAGCAAGAGTTCTGTTTGGTTCTATTGCCAATCAGATTAACAAAACCACTGGCAGGGGTTTAGACTCCGGCACGGTCTCATTTGATGAGATATATGAGGTTATCTTTGAGATCATGCATAAAGCCCTAAATGTAAAATTTAGTGATGCCGAACATTCTGAGTCCCCTGACTCTAAGTGATAACTTATTCAGCTATCGGGGTAGTATCCCGATGGCTGCGTCAATTATTTCCTTCATCTCCCGTATGGTTATTTCTCTTTTGGTTTCTCGTGCACAATCATGCCTGATGAAATCTATCGCTCTTGCCGCTGCCATTAGTTTACCCTCTGGGGTATAACAAGGTGTTTCATTTGAGCTAATGCCAAGCGTGTTGCTTTTCTTTTGCTCTGTCAGCTGTAGTGTGTCATCTTTGGCTCTTTCGAAATTCCATTCGTTATGATTTGTAATGGTGTCGTTAATTAGTGCTATCAGTTCTATTTCTTTTTGTGTTGCGGCGGTGATAACGGTGAATTTAACAACGGCGTCACGAGTCCCCTTGGTGTAGTGACTTACCTCTTGCGGGCCAAGCGACGATTGCAGGATGTCCCTCATTGGTATTGGCTTCTCTTTCGGTTCTGGTGTATAGCAAAAGCAATTACCTTTAATCTCCGTCTCAGTGGTACATAGTTTGCGGTATGGAAGTGGTTGTTCAGCGTTGCATTGCATGCTGCTTTCAATTTTTTCAAATATCTCTACCGGCGTCATTGTTTCGCTGGTGACGTGTATTATATCGGGTGCATTTTTTAAATAGATCTGTACCTCATGCTCTAATACGACAATGGCAGTAAGATCTTCTTTGTTGAAGAGTACGCGATTTTCTTCTTTGTCTACTTTTACATTAACCATAATGATACTCATTAATTAAAATGATTGCTCTGTTGTTTTCTGAATTAAATAGGCTGCGGAATGGCGTTTCCGTCAATAAGTTCTTTAACGTGCTTTTGTAATTCAACGGCAGAATCAGTATCCTCGCAGCTGTAAGCAACTACTACGGCGCTCTCAAGTCCCTTTTGCAGAGTAAAGCGGGCTTGCTCTTCGCGCGTAAATCCACCGGAGACTGCGAAATGATAACGCTGTAATAAGGCGTTAAAAGCTTCGATAAATAATGTGCTCATGATCTCACCATGTGCTTATTTATTGGCTCAAGATCCCGAATTGCTGGTTCTGTCGTTAATGACAAACCGGATATGAATGTTGTTGCCCATTCCCTTTCGTTGGCTGGGCGCTGATCCTGAACATACTCCAGACTCGGATAAACTGACTGCGTCTGTAAGTCATAGAGACCAGGGTAAAACCACTCATCGTTAGGTTGAATGAGGGCGCGCAGCAGAGTGGTGCCTTCGCATGATGTGGTTGCTTTAACTGCATAAATTGCGCCAATGGTGAGGAATTCATATTTCCCCGTGTAGGCCGCCTTCACCCTTGGCAGATAGATAGCAGGGTCAAAGTTAGATGCGATATCACGCAGATCCTGGGCTGGGATATGACGCCCGTCAGTGGTGTCGCCGTCGCGGGCGATGGTGATCCAGAATGGTTTGTTGTTCATCATGCAGCTGCTCCACGACGTCCATTTGCCTGCTTATTTTTGCCTGAGCTGCGGCGGTATGTTGCACGATCGCGCATGAGGCGATCTACCCAATGGCGTTCGTCAGCAGTGATGATTGCCCGGCAGTTGCGCACGGCATCAAGATATTCCTGCATCATGATGAAGCGGCGCGGACGTTTGGAGCCTGGCATCCCTTCTCGGTGAACGGGGATTTGTGCTCGGTCCATTAAGTGCAGAACTGATTTCAAGGTTCGCCCGGTCAGATAGGCGAACTCCTCTGCGTTGACAAACATTTCATTCGCCAGCTCATCACGAGGCATATCTCGGATTTTATCGGCCTGCTTTGCTGTCATTTTGCATACGCGGATTGCTCGTGTGACATCAAATGCGAATTGCCTCATGTATCGTGTGTCTACTTCATTGATTGTTGTCATATTGTGATAAAATCCCTAGTTGCCCCTTGCTGGGGTTAATTGGGTTCAGGAGGTGTTGTGTCATCTCCTGTATAGACTACACATATAAAATAAGAGAACTCTATTATGTTGTCAACGTTCGATAGTGACAAGCTAAAGCTCATTAGAGAGTCTGAGAGATTGAATGTTAAGCAAACCGCTGAAATGGTAGGGATTAATTACGTCACTTATCACGGCTATGAAAGCGGAAAGGCCAAAATGTCCTTGGAGTCAGCTATGAAATTTTTTAAACACCCTAGATTCAGAAAGTATCGTGATTGGTTCATGTTTGACGAGACGGACCCAGCTAGGGGGCAGATAGCTCCTGCTCTCGCACACTCTTCGCACGAGGGCGAAACCTCATCCCGTTAAGAGCGGAGAATTGGTTAGATGTTTTCTTTCTGTGGGCCGAGTTCCTGTGGGAAGAAATTATGAATTACATCCGAGGGTTTCATTATGTCTATTAAGAAACTCGAAGATGGTCGCTATGAGCTCGATTTTAGACCGCGAGGGCGCAACGGAAAGCGCATTCGTAAGAAATTTGACCGCAAGGCTGATGCGTACGCTTACGAGCGCGGCATGATCGCAAAGTACCAGACGAATGAGTTTATCGATCGTCCTGCTGATAAGAGGCGACTCAGTGAATTCATTGAGCTTTGGTGGATGTTGGTAGGCCGCAATCTGCGTTACGCAGAGCGTCGCCTCAGTACTCTCAATTGCATTTGCCGCGACATGATGGATCCCATGATCTACCAGATAGACAGCCGTGAGCTAGCCAATTACAGGGCTTACCGCATGAGTGAAGGGGTGAAGGCATCCACAATTAACCATGACCTTTTTGCTTTAAGTGGGGCGTTTAAGGCTATGGCTGAAATTGGGGAGTTTTTCGGTGATAACCCGATTGCAGCTCTGGAGCCACTGAAAGAGGTTAAGCCTGAGATGTCCTATTTGACCACCGATGAGGTTGAGCGTTTGCTCGCTCTGGTCACTGGAGATTATCACCGCATTGCCGTTCTTTGCCTGGCTACTGGTGCGCGCTGGGGTGAGGCTTACCAGCTTAAGGCGGAGCACATCATTGGTAATCGTGTTGTGTTTAACCAGACCAAAAATGGGGATCGCCGTATCGTGCCGGTATCTGACGACGTTCTGAGCATTATCAAGAATGGCGGCCATGGGCATCTGTTCCGGGTTAGTTACAGCCGTTTTCGCAAGATGATGAAAGAGGCTAAGCCGAACCTGCCAGATGGACAGGCTGCCCATGCATTACGGCATACGTTCGCCACCCACTTCATGATGAGGGGCGGGAATATTATTGCGTTGCAGAAAATCCTTGGTCACCGGGATATCTCCCAGACGATGATTTATGCGCATTTCTCGCCTGATTACCTGATTGATGCGGTGAGCTATAATCCCCTTACCAGCGCGTCCACATTACGTCCACAGGGCGGGGGTTTTTTAAAGGATGGCGGTGATTGATGGGGTTATAAATAGTTGATAAAACGTAGCTGTTTCGGCAGCTACGGTTTGACCTGTGCCCCCATCAAGGGGAAGGTCAAGGGGGAAATGTGAATATCAGTGACGTGGCAAAAAAAACCGGCTTAACCAGCAAGGCAATCCGCTTTTATGAAGAGAAGGGGCTGGTGACGCCACCGCTGCGCAGCGAAAACGGCTACCGCAGCTACACGCAGCTGCATCTGGATGAACTGACGCTGCTGCGCCAGGCAAGACAGGTCGGTTTTAATCTGGAAGAGTGCGGCGAGCTGGTAAACCTGTTCAACGATCCGAAGCGTCACAGCGCCGACGTGAAAAAACGCACGCTGGAAAAAGTGGCCGAGATTGAACGCCACATCATTGAGCTGCAGGCGATGCGCGAACAGCTGCTGCAGCTCGCGGAATCCTGTCCGGGGGATGACAGCGCCGACTGCCCGATTATCGACAATCTTGCCGGCTGCTGTCATCGTAAGGCTTCTGCTTAGCAGGCTTTCACCCGCAGGGTAATGCCTTCCACCGCAATGACCTCAACCCGCGTGCCGGCGCTGAGGTCGTCGTCGGCGACCACCGGCCACGAGCTGTCGCCCACCCGCATGTGCCCGCGCCCGTTCACCAGCGCGGTGTCGAGCGTAAAACGCTTGCCGACAATCTGCTGTCCGCGCTGGTTAAGGTGCGCGGACAGCGGTTTTTGCTCGTTAACCCGCCGGTTTAGCCAGCGCCACCACAGCCACGCGGCCACCAGCGTCAGCACGGCAAATAGCGCACCCTGCCACGCCCAGTCCAGGGGAAGGATCCAGACCAGAAGGCCCGTAATGACGGCGGCAACACCGCTCCAGAGCAGGTAGCCGTTGCCGCCCAGCATCTCCGCCGCCAGCAATAAGCCGCCGAGGCTTAGCCAGAAGGCATGAGGATGTGCAGCGATCAGCTCAATCATTTTTTACGCTCGTTTCCGCTGTCTTTAATCAGTTCGGCAATACCGGCGATAGAGCCCATCAGGCTGCTGGCCTCCAGCGGCATCATCACCACTTTGCTGTTGTTCGCGGAGCCAATCTCTTTCAGCGCATCGGTATATTTTTGCGCGACAAAGTAGTTCACGGCCTGGATGTCACCTGCGGCGATTGCCTCGGACACCATCTGAGTGGCGCGGGCTTCCGCTTCTGCCGAACGTTCACGCGCTTCTGCCTGTAAAAACGCGGACTGACGGTCGCCTTCCGCTTTCAGGATCTGCGACTGTTTTTCCCCTTCCGCTTTGAGGATCTCCGCCTGACGCACCCCTTCGGCTTCAAGAATGTAGGCGCGCTTGGTTCGCTCGGCTTTCATCTGGGCGTTCATGGAGGCGATCAGCTCAGCCGGCGGACGCACGTCGCGGATCTCAATACGGGTGACCTTGATCCCCCACGGGTTGGTTGCCTCATCGACAATGTGCAGCAGGCGGGTATTGATGCTGTCGCGCTGGGAAAGCATCTCGTCCAGCTCCATCGAGCCGAGCACGGTACGGATGTTGGTCATCGTCAGGTTGACGATCGCCAGCTCCAGGTTGCTGACCTCATAGGCCGCTTTCGGCGCATCAATCACCTGAATAAAACAGACGGCGTCGATGGTGACGTTGGCGTTATCCTTGGAGATGATCTCCTGAGAAGGAATGTCCAGTACCTGTTCCATCATGTTGATCTTGCGACCAATGCGGTCCATGAACGGAACAATCAGGCTTAAGCCTGGCTGGAGGGTATTGGTGTAGCGACCGAAACGCTCCACGGTCCACTGATAACCCTGAGGGACAATTTTGACGCCTGCGCCCACGATAACCAGCGCAACGAAAATAAGGACAGGAACAACGATAAGCATAAAAACCTCCTGTTTTGCATGCTGTGACGAGAGATGTGTGTGTTTATTGCTCGTAAGTATAGGTAAAGTCAGAGATGAATCCATCACCCGCTTCGGCAATGGCTTTGGATAATCCCTGGTAGTACTTCTCCAGCCCCAGCGCTTCGATACGCTGGATCTGTTCGCGGATAGGGGCGCAGAACAGAACGGCATTCCCCGCTTCTACGCGCTTGTTATTGGGAGGAAGATCGCCCGCGATGGCCTTGAACCACGTTCTGATACCCTGCTTTAAATTATGCGGCGCTTTAGTCAGGTTATCCATGCCCGTCAGGACCTGCAGGGTGGGAAACTCATCGGCCAGCACGGCGGTTTTCATGCGCGCAAAGAACTGGCTGAACAATTCAAACGATCCCAGATCGGTCACGCGCGGTTTGGTCGTTTTGCCGTTTTTATTGCCGATTTTCCCTGCGGCTGACGCTGCGGCCGGAACCGCATTCACCTTTTCCAGCTCCAGCCCGAATAACAAATTACAGTGCGCGCGGCGCTCTCTCAGCGGGTAGGACATCAGCACGTCAATGAATTGGGTGGCCTTTACATCCGCAAGATCGTGGTTGATAAGCCACTGGGTACGAGAAAATTCAGCCGGAGAGACGAACCAGTCGGGTACTTCATTGAAACGTTTTGATTTTCCCTTGCCGTCAAATTCCAGGAAGTGTGTCCCGTTGTCGAAGGCGAAATAGCAATTTTTGAAACTGCCAATCGTGGTGTTCACGATGAGCGCCTTCTTAACAAAATCCACCACCTCTGCACCAATGACAAAACGCGTGAGTTCCGAAGATTTGATGACTTCCATTAATGTTTCGACATCAGGAACACCAGGCTTCAGGGAAGGAAACTCATAAAAGATATGTGCCATGCTGCTTACTTCCTGTAGTGATGGTGGAGACAAATGACAAACAAAAAGTTTAACACTTGCTTTAGCGTGAGGCTATTCGCTCTGTGCGCACGAAAGGATTATGCTACAGGCGGTTATTACACGAAGCGGTTAACGGAAGCGTAATGAACGATAAAAAAGAACTATTACATCTCAGGGATATTGGATTTCGTACTGGAGAAAACATTATTCTTCAGCACGTCGGGTTTAGCCTGTCGCCGGGCGAGTTTAAATTAATCACGGGCCCTTCAGGCTGCGGTAAAAGCACGCTGCTGAAAATTGTGGCCTCACTCCTCAGCCCGACGGAGGGCACCCTTCTGTTTGAAGGACAGGATATCGCGTCGCTTTCCCCGGAAAGCTACCGCCAGCAGGTCTCCTACTGCGTGCAAACGCCCGCGCTTTTTGGCGATACGGTTTATGACAACCTGATTTTCCCGTGGCAAATCCGCAATAAAACGCCGGAGCCGGAAAAGTTTATCAGCGATCTTGCCCGCTTTGGCCTGGCGCAGGAGACGTTAACCAAATCCATCGCTGCGCTGTCGGGCGGAGAAAAGCAGCGCGTCTCGCTGATCCGCAACCTGCAGTTTTTACCGAAGGTGCTTTTGCTGGATGAAATTACCAGCGCGCTCGATGACCTCAACAAACGCAACGTTAACGAGATTATTCATCGCTACGCCCGGGAGCAGAATATTGCCGTGCTGTGGGTGACGCACGACGCTAATGAAATAGCCCATGCGGATGACGTGATTACGCTTCAGCCGTACGGCGGGAAAATGCAGGAGGCTAACCGTGGGTGAGCATAACATTACCAATGAATCACTGGCGTTTTCGATGGTGCTGGTGCTGATTGCGATTGTGGTCAGCTATCGGGAAAAGCTGGGGCTGGAAAAAGATATTGTGTGGAGTATCTGCCGCGCGGTGGTTCAGCTCATCATCGTCGGCTATGTGCTGAAGTATATTTTCAACGTCAACCACGCGGTGCTGACGATGCTGATGGTGCTCTTTATCTGTTTCAACGCGGCGTGGAATGCGAAAAAACGCAGTAAATATATAGATAAGGCGTTTATCTCGTCGTTTATCGCCATTACCACCGGGACGGCGCTCACGCTGGCGGTGCTGGTGCTCTCCGGCTCGATTGCCTTTACGCCGATGCAGGTTATCCCTATCTCCGGGATGATCGCGGGGAACGCCATGGTGGCCGTTGGGCTGTGTTATAACAATCTCGGCCAGCGCTTCAGCAGTGAACAGCAGCAGCTTCAGGAGAAGTTAAGCCTGGGGGCAACGCCTAAAGTGGCCTCGGCGCGGCTGATTCGCGAGAGCATTCGCTCATCGCTGATCCCTACGGTAGATTCCGCCAAAACGGTGGGGCTGGTGAGCCTGCCGGGCATGATGTCGGGGCTGATTTTTGCCGGTATCGATCCGGTAAAAGCGATTAAGTATCAGATCATGGTGACGTTTATGCTGCTTTCCACGGCAAGCCTGTCAACCATCATTGCCTGCTACCTGACCTATCGGAAGTTCTACAACGCGCGCCACCAGCTGGTGGTGACGCAATTAAAGAAAACGGGTTAAGCCTGTTTTGTAGGCCCGGTAAGCGTTAGCGCCACCGGGCATTTTTTTGTTAGTACAGCAACGCGTACAGCTGACGACGATACTTCGACGCCAGCGCGTCTCCGGTGCCCAGCGCGGCCAGAATTTCCTGGAACATCTTACGCGCCTGACCGTCTGCGGCTGCCAGGTCTTTTTGCAGGTGGCTGAACAGCAGCTCCAGCGCCTCTTCGTTACGCCCGACCTGGTGCAGCTGCAGCGCCAGCTGGCTTGCCAGCGCGGCATCGGCCGGGTTGTCGGCAACCTGCTGCTGCAGCTGCTGAATTTCCGGGGTGTCCGCGGCCTGTTTCAGCAGCTCAATTTGTGCGACCAGACCCTGATAGCGGGTGTCCTGATCCTGGAGCGGAACCGTCTTGAGAACGGCTTCCGCGTCTTCTGAACGGTGCAGGGCGATCTGCGTTTCCGCCAGCAGCAGGCCGATCTGGCTATTCTGATTCGACAGCTGCCACGCCTCTTTGAGCAGCGGCAGCGCCTCGTCGTATTTACCTTCCTGCATCAGCGCCATGCCTTCCTGCGCTTTCAGCTCTTCTTCGCGCGGCAGCACTTTATCCAGCAGGGCGCGAATCGCCTCTTCCGGCTGCGGCCCCTGGAAACCGTCAACGGGCTGGCCGTTCTGGAACAGATAGACGGTTGGGATGGCGCGCAGACCAAACTGAGACGCCACCATCGGCTCGGCGTCACAGTCCAGTTTGGCGAGGATGAACTGACCGTTGTACTGGGCGGCAAGGCTTTCCAGCACCGGCGTCAGCTGCAGGCAGTGTTGGCTACGTTCAGACCAGAAGTAGAACAGGACCGGTTTGGTCATCGACTGTTCAAGGGTCTGTTGCAGGTTAGCTTCTGTAATATTGACGATATTCTGTACGGACATGCGGCTTTCTCTTTTGTCGGTTTGTTCTTTACATGGGGATGAGCGTCGTCGCTTCAACTCAACCGTGCAAAATTTTGTCCATCACCCGGCCCGGCAGCAGGCGCTTTAACCAGCCTACGGCGTGGGTGACCAGCGTTACCGGATAGCGCATTTTGGGATGTTCGCTCTCAAAAGCATGGCGCACTTTGGCCACCACCGCCTCTGGCCCGAGGGTAAAACGTGCGGCAATGCCGGGGTTCTCGACCGGTTTATCCGCCTGGGTCTGGTTCACGTTTTCGGTAAAGCGGGTACGGATCGGGCCGGGTTCAATCAGGCTGACCTTGATGCCGCTGTGGCGCAGCTCCATGCGCAGGGCGTCGGACCAGGCCTCCAGCGCATATTTGCTGGCGGCGTAGGCGCCGCGGCCGGGGGTGGAAATCAGCCCCATCACTGACGATGTCATCACGATGCGCCCTTCACCGTGCGGCAGCATCGCGGGGAGCAGACGCATGGTGAGCTGATGCACGCCGAAGAAGTTGGTCGAAAACTGTTTCTCCAGCGTTTCGCGGGAGAGCGTATCCAGCGGACCATACACGCCGTAGCCGGCATTGTTAAAGAGCCCGTACAGACGATTGTCGGTCAGCGCGATCACTTCATCGGCGGCGCGTTCAACGCTCTCCGGCGAGTCCATATCCAGCAGCACGCCGGTAAAGCCCAGCCCATTCATGCGTTCGACATCGTCGGGTTTGCGACAGGCCGCCAGCACCCGAAACCCCTGGCGCTTCAGTTCGAGCGCGCTTTCCAGGCCGATTCCACTGGAACATCCTGTAATTAAGACCGATTTTTGCATAACTTTACCTGTCAGGATCTCCGCTTAATCAGGAGTCATGTTTAACTAAAGGAGCCAGCCGCGTTGCCATCCAGTCGGCAATAAACGGCTGAGCATCGCGATTGGGGTGGATCCCGTCGTCTTGCATCCACTGGGGTTTGAGATACACCTCTTCCATGAAAAATGGCAGCAGCGGAATATCAAACTCTTTGGCAAGCTTAGGGTAGATCGCGCTAAAGGCTTCATTATACCGACGACCGTAGTTGGCGGGCAGGCGAATTTGCATCAGCAGCGGCTGGGCGTTTGCCGCCTTAATGTCCTGTAAAATGGTGCGCAGCGTTTGCTCGGTTTGCTGAGGCTGAAAACCGCGCAATCCATCGTTACCGCCAAGCTCCACCAGCACCCAGCGAGGCTGATGCTGTTTGAGCAGCGCAGGCAGGCGCGACAGGCCCTGCTGCGAGGTATCGCCGCTGATGCTGGCGTTGATTACCGACGTCTTGCTCTGCCATTTGTCGTTGAGCAGCGCGGGCCAGGCCGCGCTGGCCGCCATGCGATAGCCTGCGCTCAGGCTGTCGCCGAGAACCAGTAACGTGTCCGCTGCCGCCGCGCGGAAGGTCATCAGAATCAAAAACAGGAAGGGCAAATGCCAGCGGAAAACAGTGTTGAAGTTCATCATCTTAAGAAGTCCGTCGGTCAGGGGGAACACGAGCTTTCCATCCTTACTGGAGTTGAACTCGTTGTCAAACGCGCTGAAACCATCGCGCTGATTGGCGAATCCGGCTCCGGTAAGTCCACGCTGCTGGCGATTTTGGCCGGTCTGGACGACGGCAGCAGCGGCGAGGTCCATCTTGTCGGGCAACCGCTGCATCAGCTTGATGAAGAGGCGCGGGCCGCGCTGCGCGCGCGTCACGTTGGTTTTGTCTTCCAGTCTTTCATGCTGATCCCGACCCTGAACGCGCTTGAAAACGTCGAACTCCCGGCGCTGCTTCGCGGTGAAAACAGCCGTGAAAGCCGGGCGCACGCGAAGGCGCTGCTGGAGCAGCTCGGTCTGGGCAAGCGTCTCGACCACCTTCCCGCACAGCTTTCCGGCGGTGAGCAGCAGCGCGTGGCGCTGGCGCGGGCGTTTAACGGTCGTCCCGAAGTCCTGTTTGCCGATGAGCCCACCGGTAACCTTGACCGTAAAACCGGCGACAAAATTGCCGACCTGCTGTTTTCGCTCAACCGCGAGCACGGCACCACGCTGATCCTCGTGACCCACGATCCTCAGCTCGCCGCCCGCTGCGACCGTCGCCTGCGGCTGGTGAACGGTATTCTTCAGGAGGAGGCATGATTACCCGCTGGTTCTGGCGCGAGTGGCGCTCGCCCTCGCTGCTGATTGTCTGGCTGGCGCTAAGCCTGGCGGTGGCCTGCGTGCTGGCGCTCGGCAGCGTCAGCGACCGCATGGAAAAAGGGCTCAGCCAGCAGAGCCGGGAGTTTATGGCGGGGGACCGGGCGCTGCAAAGCTCCCGCCCGGTGCCGTCGGGCTGGATTGCAGAGGCGCGTAAAGAAGGGCTGAAGGTGGGGGAGCAGATAAGCTTCCAGACCATGACCTTTGCGGGCGACACGCCGCAGCTCGCCAGCGTTAAAGCCGTCGATGATATCTACCCGATGTACGGCGAACTGCAGACCAGCCCGCCCGGGCTGAAGCCCAAGCCCGGCACGGTGCTGCTGGCATCACGTCTGATGGCGCTTCTGAACCTGAAACCCGGCGACAGTATCGACGTCGGTGACGCCACGCTGAAAATCGCCGGGGAAGTGGTGCAGGAGCCCGATTCCGGCTTTAACCCCTTCCAGCTTGCGCCGCGCCTGCTGATGAACACCGCGGATGTTGCGGCAACCCATGCTGTTCAGCCGGGCAGCCGCGTCACCTGGCGCTATAAGTTTGGCGGCACGCCTGCCCAGCTTGACGCGTACGAAAAATGGCTTCTGCCGCAGCTCAAACCAGAGCACCGCTGGTACGGGCTGGAGCAGGACGAAGGGGCGCTCGGTAAATCTCTTGAGCGTTCTCAGCAGTTCCTGCTGCTTTCGGCACTGTTGACCCTGCTGCTGGCGGTGGCGGCGGTTGCCGTGGCGATGGGGCATTACTGCCGCAGCCGCTACGACCTGGTGGCAATCCTCAAAACCCTGGGGGCGGGCAGGGCGCAGCTGCGCAAGCTGATTGTCGGCCAGTGGCTGATGCTGCTGATTCTGTCCGCGCTGACCGGCGGAATAATGGGGCTGCTGTTTGAAAAACTGCTGATGGTGATGCTGAAACCGGTGCTCCCGGCCGCCTTGCCGCCGGCCAGCCTCTGGCCGTGGCTGTGGGCGATGGGCGCAATGACGGTGATTTCGCTGCTGGTGGGGCTACGCCCCTATCGACTGCTGCTCGCGACGCAGCCGCTGCGCGTGCTTCGCAACGATGTGGTGGCGAACGTCTGGCCGCTGAAGTTCTACCTTCCGGTGATTATTGCCGTGGCGGTGGGGCTGCTGGCGTGGCTGATGGGGGGCAGCACGCTGCTGTGGGCGGTACTGGCCGGGGCGGTTGTGCTGGCGCTGCTGTGCGGCGTGCTGGGCTGGATACTGCTCAACGTCCTGAAGCGGCTCACGGTGAAATCGCTGCCCGTGCGCCTGGCGGTCAACCGCCTGCTGCATCAGCCGTGGTCAACGCTCAGCCAGCTGTCGGCGTTTTCGCTGTCGTTTATGCTGCTGGCGCTGCTGTTAGTGCTGCGCGGCGATCTGCTGGATCGCTGGCAGCAGCAGCTTCCCCCGGAAAGCCCGAACTATTTCCTGATCAACATTGCCCCTGAGCAGGTCACGCCGCTGAAGGGCTTCCTGTCGGAGCATCACATTATCCCTGAGTCGTTCTATCCCATCGTGCGCGCGCGTCTGACGCAGATCAACGGTCAGCCAACGGAGGGGAATAAGGACGAGTCGCTGAACCGCGAGCTGAACCTGACCTGGCAGGAGAAACGCCCTGACCACAACCCGATAACCGCCGGCACCTGGCCGCCGAAAGCGGGGGAAGTCTCGATGGAAGAGGGGCTGGCGACGCGCCTGAATGTAAAGCTAGGGGACAGCGTGACCTTTACCGGCGATACCCAGGATTTTACCGCGAAAGTCACCAGCCTGCGTAAAGTGGACTGGGAAAGCCTGCGGCCCAACTTCTTCTTTATCTTCCCGCCGGGCGCGCTGGACGGGCAGCCGCAGAGCTGGCTGACCAGCTTCCGCTGGGAAAACGGCAACGGCATGCTGACCCAGCTCAACCGGGAGTTTCCAACGGTCAGCCTGCTGGATATCGGGGCGATCCTGAAGCAGGTAGGGCAGGTGCTGGAGCAGGTGAGCCGCGCGCTGGAGGTCATGGTGGTGCTGGTGACGATCTGCGGCGTGCTGTTGCTGCTGGCTCAGGTACAGGTGGGCATGCGCCAGCGCCATCAGGAGCTGGTGGTCTACCGTACGCTGGGTGCCGGAAAGCGGCTGCTGCGGATGACGCTCTGGAGCGAGTTTGCGCTGCTGGGGCTGGTGGCGGGTCTGGTAGCGGCCATTGGCGCGGAAACGGCGCTGGCGGTGCTGCAGACAAAGGTCTTTGACTTCCCGTGGGAGCCTGACTGGCGTCTCTGGTTGATCCTGCCTCTCAGCGGCGCGGTGCTGCTTTCTCTTTGCGGAGGCTGGCTCGGCACGCGGCTGTTAAAGGGGAAAGCTCTGTTCCGTCAGTTTGCGAGTTGATTTAGCACGGTGATAGTTGCGCGCCGGGTTTTAATGCCGGTGCGCAGCGTTTAAATAGCACAAAGTGATAATGTCAGCTCATTTAGTAGCACAAAACATTAAAAACCCGACCCCACAGCCCGATTATTTCCAGTTAATATTCACCCGCTAAATATTTAGCAGCGTGTCTATTAAGGAAAAATAATGACTATAAAAAAATCAGCGCTGGCGGCAACGATCGGCGCGGCAGTGGCATTGACTACCTTCGCTTCTCAGGCGGAAATCACCGTTCTTAAGCAGGATCCTCAGGCGGGTAACCCGCTGAGCCGCCTGAACTTTACCGTTGGCGGCAGTATTCGTCCTCAGTTCCAGAACATGACCGGCGACGATGGTAAAAACAGCTACAAGCGTAACGGCTTTGACGGCGGCACCCGTTTCCGTTTCGCGGCTGATTACTATCTGTTTGATGACATCAGCTGGATCAGCTACTACGAGCTGGGTGTCAATATTCCCGCGCAGTTTAACTGGGATCACCACTACGCCGACGGCGCACACGACACCACGCGTCGTATGCTCTATACCGGTCTGAAGAGCGACACCTGGGGTACGCTGACCTTCGGTCAACAGAACAGCGTTTACTATGATGTGGTGGGCGCGAAAACCGATATCTGGGACTACGACATGATCGGCCAGGCTCCGGGTAACGGGATCAACGGCGATTACGACGGATCTTACCGTTCACGCCAGATGCTGAAATATAAGAAAACCGTGGGTGATGCCGACATTTATGCATCCTACCTGTTTGAAGACAGCGAATACCTGCCGGGCAACGGCCTGCGCTACAAGCGTAAAGGCGGCGGCTCGCTGGGTCTGGATTACCACCTGACCACCGACCTGACCTGGGGCGCGGCGTGGAACTACACCCGCGCGGACATGCGTAACCCGGACAACGGCGACAGCAAAACCTACGACCAGAACATCCTCGGTACCGCGCTGAGCTGGACGCCGGACAACTGGACCTTCTCCGCAGGCGGCGGCTGGTATCAGAACTTCCTGACCACCAAAAAAGTGTCTGTTAACGACTACTTCGCCGGTGATGCATGGGGTATTGAATACTTTGCGGGCTACAAGTTCCCAATCGGTCAGTACGCGGTCAAATCCATCCAGCCTTACTTCATGGGTGACCGTATTGAGTACGTGAACGGCCGTAACTACCAGCGCATCGACAACGGCGTGGGTATCAGCTTCCAGCTGGATTACGGCTTCCGCGTGGATTACGAACACGTGTTCACCTCCAGCACCGACAATCTGGGCGACATGAACCTGGTGCGTCTGCGTTACGACTTCTAAGTCGTTTTGTAGGGTGCGGCATGATGCCCTCACCCTGACCCTCTCCCACGGGGAGAGGGAACAAACATTAAAAACGGCAACCCTGGTTGCCGTTTTGCTTTTACCTCGCCATCCGACTTTATTTTAGCGATCAAGCCACTCAGCAATCTCTTCGTACGTCCCGCGATAGACAATCTTCTCCGCTTTTTTCTCCAGCTGATAGCCGTACATCGGGTCGTAATAGTCCTTCAGCAGCGGCGCAAGCCAGCTGAAGTGCGCGTCCGTGCTGCCAGAGCGTTGCTGTTCCAGCAGCGCGGAATCTAACAGCGCGGTGAATTCTGCATACCGCTGCAGCCCCAGACGGCGGCGAATGGCGAACAGGCCGTGGTGCAGGTACTCGCTGTACTCCCTCCAGCCTGCTTCCTCGCCGTAGGCGGCAGAAAAGTCCGCCCACATGTGATCGAAATACTCTTCGCGCAGGCGCTCAAGACGGACGTCAAACGGGTCTTCGACGACAACGATAGGGGCTTCAACCATGCGGTCGCGCAGGCACTCCGGCAGATGGTTGGAGCCAATCATCCGGCCTTCATCTTCCAGCACCCAGCGCGCGGCGTCTTTTTTCAGGAGCTCAGCCGCAAGGTGGTTTTCAAAGCTGGCCTGGGAAAGCTGCGGCGTGAGCGTGCGGCCAAACGACGAACCGCGATGGTGCGCCAGCCCTTCCAGATCGATGCCCTGCGCGTGCTGCTTCACCAGCAGGGTTTTACCGTTTCCGGTGCAGCCGCCAATAAGCACCATCGGCTTTTGTGACTGCTCGATGGTCACCTGAATCGCCGTCTGACGCAGGGCTTTGTAGCCGCCGCGGATCAGCGGGTAGTCGACGCCCGCCTCTTTCAGCCAGGCCTGCGAGATATGCGAGCGCTGGCCGCCGCGCGCGCAGCAGAGAAAGCCCTCAGGATGGGCAAGGCTGGCTTCGCGCCAGGCGCTGATGCGGGCCTCACGCGTCTCGCCGCTTACCAGCTGATGGCCGAGCGCCAGCGCGGCCTCGGGACCCTGGCGTTTATAGCAGGTGCCGACGGCGGCGCGCTCGTCGTCGTTCATTAAAGGCAGGTTGATCGCCGCAGGCATCGCGCCCTGGGCAAATTCGATCGGCGCGCGAACGTCGATTAAAGGGATATCAGACGCGAGGATCGCGCGATAGTCCGTTCCATCGTTCATGGTTATTCCAGAAGAAAGCTAAGCAGCAATGGGCGGGAATTGTACGCCGGGGAAAGAGGAGGTCAACTCCCCGGCGGAGGGAGAACTATTTAAGCTTTGATTGTGCCCAGACAATACCGCTCGCATATTCCGGTGGCAGGAGAGGAACGATCGCTTCCAGCGTGGCGCTCAGGCGGCCCGTGTCGGTATCGTTCAGGTTCAGGTGACCGACCTTACGACCCGCGCGGACCTCTTTGTCATACCAGTGCAGATGCACCAGCGGCAGCTTCAGCCAGTCGTAGTTCAGATCGGTGCCGATCAGGTTGATCATCACCGACGGGCTATTCACCACCGGCTGCGGCAGCGGCAGGTCGGCGATCGCGCGCAGGTGCAGCTCGAACTGGCTGATGGACGCGCCGTTTTGCGTCCAGTGCCCGCTGTTGTGCACGCGCGGCGCAAGCTCGTTGATCAGCAGACCGGACGGGGTGATAAAGCACTCCATCGCCATGACGCCCACATACCCGAGTTCGTGCATGATGGCAGAGAGCATATCTTCCGCCTGCGCCTGCTGGTCAGCATTGGCGTGCGGGAAGGCGACGCTGGTGCGCAGAATGCCGTCCTGATGCAGGTTATGCGTCAGCGGATAAAAGACGGTATGCCCGTCGTGCCCGCGGGCGCCAACCAGCGACACTTCACCGCTGAAGTTGATGCCCTGCTCAACGATGCACTCGCCGTAGCAGTCGTCCGGCAGTTCTGCCGTTTCATCTGCACGCAGGCGCCACTGGCCGCGGCCGTCGTAACCGCCCACGCGGCGCTTCACGATTGCCAACTCGCCCAGCATCGCGAAAACGTCATTCCACTCGCTTTTATCGGACAGGAGCTGCCACGGCGCGGTCGGCAGACCGAGCTTGTCGAACAGCTGCTTTTGCGTCAGACGGTCGGCGATGATCGGGAATACATCGCGGTTAACGAAGGCGTTATGACGCGCCAGCTCGCGGGTCAGAGCCGTTTCCGGCCAGCGTTCGATCTCGGCGGTGATCACGCTCTGGTGGAACGGTACGGCTTCCGGTTCGGCGTCCAGCCCGACGGGCCAGACGGCAATACCCAGCGGCTCACCGGCCTGACGCAGCATGCGGCCTAGCTGGCCGTTACCGAGGACGCAAACCTGCTTCATGCCGCACCCCGCGGGTCCGGATTGTCCAGCACCTCGTCGGTCTGGGCTTTACGCCACTCCGCCAGACGCTGGTGTAATGCTTTATCGTGCGTCGCAAGAATTTGCGCCGCCAGCAGGGCGGCATTGGCAGCACCCGCTTTACCAATCGCCAGCGTGCCGACAGGAATACCGCGCGGCATCTGGACGATGGAGTAGAGGCTATCCACACCGCTTAACGCGGCGCTTTGGACCGGAACGCCCAGTACCGGCACCAGGGTTTTGGCGGCAATCATGCCTGGCAGATGTGCTGCGCCGCCCGCACCGGCAACGATCACCTCATAACCGTTCTCTTCGGCGCTTTCGGCGAAGCTGAACAGTTTGTCCGGTGTACGGTGCGCGGAGACCACTTCAACGTGGTGCGGAACATTCAGGATTTCAAAGATTTCGGCGGCGAACTGCATGGTAGCCCAGTCGCTTTTGGACCCCATCACGATGGCGACACGCGCCGGATTATTGCGGGAAGACATGCGTCTTAAAACTCCTGTGGTGCGAAACACACTGCTTTCGAGGGCACAGAGAATAGCATGTTATACGGGCAAGGAAAACGGTTGCGCGGTTAAAAGGTGAGCAGTTATGGCGAGAAAGCGATAACAAAAAAGACCGCACGATGGCGGTCTTTTGTGTGATGTTACTGAAGATCCCCTGCGGACAGGTTCTCGTTGTCGAACGCGCGGCTGACATCGATATGATTTACCATGCTGGTGTCGGCATTCGAGCCTGATTTTGGCACGGAGAAGCGATTCTCCGCGGCCTGTGCGCCAGTGGACACCACGACTGCCAGCAGCAGGGTACTTACGATGCTGATGTTTTTCATTCTCTGTTCCTTCCTCATCGTATTGTCGCTGTCGCACGTCGTAGCTGGCGGCACGGCAATCAGGGTTTTTATTTAGTCAGTTCTGCGGTCATGTACACGCGGTTGTTGACCTTCGCGCTCGTGATTTTATAAGAGGCATTCTGCTCGGCGGCCTGCGCGGCAATTTTCGCTTCTGCGCGGTCAAGGGTAGAGGCGGTTGCGCTCACGCTTTGAGCGAAAGAACCGAAAGAAACCAGGGAAAGAGCGGCAACTGCAACGAAAGTTTTGATGGATTTCATGGTCGTATTCCTTAAGTATTTTATCTGGGATAGGGCGTGTTGCCCTGATGTGATAAATAATAAGCCGACCACGGGCTGATTAAAATCGAAACAATTTGCCGATATTGTTCAAAAAAATAGTATGATAGTGTGAGGGGTTAGAACGGAAACGCGATCAGCTCCACGCCCTCTGGCGTGACTTTGACCATGGAGCCTTCGGTGTGCCAGGCACCCAACACCACGCGATGGGCCGCTTCGCCGTTGGCGAAAAGGGAATGGACGTCCGGACGGTGCGTATGACCGTGGATCAACCACTGAACGCCATGCTTTTCCATCACGCTCACCACGGCCTGCGGGTTCACGTCCATGATGGTCATGGATTTGCTGCTGTTGGCGGCTTTACTGCCCGCGCGCATTCTGGCGGCGATGCGGTTGCGGATAAACAGCGGCAGCGCAAGGAACCCCTTTTGGATCCACGGGGTGTGGACTTTGGCGCGAAACGCCAGGTAGCCAGTATCGTCGGTGCAGAGCGTGTCGCCGTGCATGATCAGGACCCTGCGGCCATAGAGATCGAGCACCTGCTCTTCCGGCAGCAGCGTCATGCCGCTTTCGCGGGCGTAGCGCTTGCCGATCAGGAAATCACGGTTGCCGTGAATGAAGTAGCAGGGAACGCCGGAATCCACGAGCGCGTGAATGGCGGCTGCCATTTCACGGTGCAGCGGGTTAGGGTCGTCGTCGCCAATCCAGGCTTCAAAGAGGTCGCCCAGGATGTACAGCGCATCGGCGCTTTTCGCTTCACCGCGTAAAAAACGCAGAAAACCGGCGGTTATCGCCGGTTCTTCTGTTTGCAGATGCAGATCCGCAATAAAGAGTGTCGCCACGAATTACTCGCTGACGGTCACGCTTGTAATCACAACGTCTTCTTTAGGAACGTCCTGGTGCATACCGCTGCGGCCAGTAGCGACGGCTTTGATCTTGTCAACTACGTCCATACCTTCAACCACTTCTGCGAATACGCAGTAGCCCCAACCCTGCAGGCTTTCGCCGGAGAAGTTCAGGAAGTCGTTGTCGGCCACGTTGATGAAGAACTGCGCGGTGGCAGAGTGTGGAGCCTGAGTACGGGCCATTGCCAGCGTACCGCGGGTGTTTTTCAGACCGTTGTTCGCTTCGTTTTTGATCGCTTCTTTGGTCTCTTTCTGGTTCATGCCAGGTTCAAAACCGCCGCCCTGGATCATAAAGCCGTTGATCACGCGGTGGAAAATGGTGTTGTTGTAGAAACCTTCGCGGCAGTAGTCCAGGAAGTTTTTAACTGTTTCAGGCGCTTTGTCATCAAAGGTTTTGATTACGATATCGCCATGATTAGTGTGGAAAGTAACCATTTTTGCATCCTGTTCCGTTATTGTGGTACGTCGACCCGCGTTCGGGTCATCTATAGGGGCTTGTTATAGCATAACCACAGGATGCGATCACCTTGCATTGTGTGCTGCTTCGGGTTTGAATTACGGGTAGAATAGCCGGTTTTCAACCACACACGTGTTTACATGGAATCTTCGATGTTAAAAATCTTTAATACAATGACGCGCCAGAAAGAGGAATTTAAACCTATCCATGCCGGGGAAGTCGGCATGTACGTGTGTGGTATTACGGTTTACGATCTCTGTCACATTGGCCATGGCCGTACCTTTGTCGCTTTTGACGTGGTGTCACGCTACCTGCGTTTTCTGGGCTATACCCTGAAATACGTGCGTAACATCACCGACATCGACGACAAAATCATCAAGCGCGCTAATGAAAACGGCGAAAGCTTCGTTGCGCTGGTCGATCGCATGATCGTCGAAATGCACAAAGATTTCGACGCCCTGAATATTCAGCGCCCGGACAGCGAGCCGCGCGCGACCCACCATATTCACGAAATCATCGAGATCACCGAAAAGCTGATCGCACGCGGCCACGCGTACGTTGCGGACAACGGTGACGTGATGTTCTCCGTGCCGACGGACCCAACCTACGGTTCGCTTTCCCGTCAGGATCTGGACCAGCTTCAGGCCGGCGCGCGCGTTGACGTGGTTGACGTGAAGCGTAACCCGATGGACTTCGTGCTGTGGAAAATGTCCAAAGAGGGCGAGCCAAGCTGGCCATCACCGTGGGGCGAAGGCCGCCCGGGCTGGCACATTGAATGTTCCGCGATGAACTGCAAGCAGCTGGGCAAGCACTTCGACATTCACGGCGGCGGTTCGGATCTGATGTTCCCGCACCATGAAAATGAAATCGCGCAGTCCACCTGCGCCCACGGCGGCGAGTACGTTAACTACTGGATGCACTCCGGGATGGTAATGGTTGACCGCGAGAAGATGTCTAAATCGCTGGGTAACTTCTTCACCGTGCGCGACGTGCTGAAATATTACGACGCGGAAACCGTGCGCTACTTCCTGATGTCCGGCCACTATCGCAGCCAGCTGAACTACAGCGAAGAGAACCTGAAACAGGCGCGCTCGGCGCTGGAGCGCCTGTATACCGCGCTGCGCGGTACCGACAGGTCTGTTCCTGCTGCAGGCGGCGAAGCTTTTGAAGCCCGCTTTGTTGAGGTGATGAACGACGACTTCAACACCCCGGAAGCGTACTCAGTGCTGTTCGACATGGCGCGCGAAGTGAACCGCCTGAAGTCAGAAGATATGGCCGCGGCGAATGCGCTGGCATCCCATCTGCGTAAGCTCTCCTCCGTGCTCGGCCTGCTGGAGCAGGATCCGGACGCGTTCCTGCAGAGCGGTGCGCAGGCGGACGACGGTGAAGTGGCGGAAATTGAAGCGTTGATCAAAGCGCGTCTGGAAGCGCGTCAGGCAAAAGACTGGGCGGCGGCAGATGCGGCGCGCAACCGTCTGACCGAGATGGGCATCATTCTGGAAGATGGCCCGCAGGGAACGACCTGGCGTCGTAAGTAATTTTCCCCTCACCCTAACCCTCTCCCGCAGGGAGAGGGAATTGTTAGGTTTTCTCCCTCTCCCCGCTGGAGAGGGAATTATTAGGTTTTCTCCCTCTCCCCGTGGGAGAGGGCCGGGGTGAGGGCATCAGCGCGCACGTTTCCTCCACCACAGCAACCCCATCAGCACGACTCCCGGCAGCCACACCCACAGCAGCTCCGACACGATCACCTTATGTCCGTAAGGCGTGGTATAGCGCGACAGCGCAAACGGCGCGACCTTAATGACCTGCCACGGCGCAAAGAAGCGTTCATCTGACCACGGCCACAGCCAGCCGACGCCTTTCCCGCCCGTGGTAATCGAATCCAGCAGGCTGTGCGACAGCAAAGACACGGTTAAAAACAGCCAGCACCGCGTCAGGCTGGCCCGGAACCATCGTCGGCCGATCAGCACGCAGAGTATCGGCACCACAAAGGCGAACAGCAGGGAGTGGGTAAAGCCGCGATGGCCGAAAACATTGCCGTACGCGACGCCGAACTTGAACGCCAGCACGTCGGCATCCGGCAGCATGGCGAGGACAATCCCGGCAAACAGCAGGCGGGGAGGAATCACTTTGGTCCCCAGGCCTAAGCCCAGACAAAGCGGAACAGCAGCGTGTGTAATAACGGTAGGCATTGCGATTATCCATGGCAAATCATGGAAATATAGCAGCAATCCCGCACCGGCAGATCCGCGTCAAATTCTTATTTTTACGCCGACTCGCGTGCGATAAGCTGCCCGGAAAGCGTAATGCGCTGGGTTTGCAGCGTCGGCTCCTTCAGCGTACGAATAATCAGCCCGGCAGCCTGACGCCCGGTCTCTTCGCTGGCGGACGACACGTAGGTGAATGACGGCGAGGTGAGGTTAACGTGGAGCATATCTTCGAAACCGACCAGCGCGACCTGCTGCGTCAGAAACACATCTTTACCCACCGTTCGTCCCACCTGATGAATACCGGAGATGGAGCCGATCATGGCATCCGGCGAGTGGCAGAGGAGGGCGGTGATGGTGTTGTTTTTTTCCAGCAGCTGGCGGGTGGCGAAACCCGCAGCCAGGGTGTCATCGCTGCAGGCCGGAGAGTATTCATCGCGCCAGACCAGCCCGTTCTGCGTCATCGCGCTGCGAAAACCGAGCAGGCGCTGCTCGCGGATAAGGCAGCCTTCACGACCGCCTATGTAGGCGATATTGCGATGGCCGCGCTCGATAAGATAACGCACCGCCAGATTTGCCGCCTGGCGGTTATCGCGCATCACCAGATTGCATTTTTCATCCAGCAGCGACTGAGAGACCACCACCAGCGGCAGCGGGCAGCGGCGAATCTGCTCCGGCAGGGTAGACGTGCGGGTATCGGAGGCCAGATAGATAACCCCGGCGACGCCCTGCTGCTTAAACGACAGCAGGCAGCGCTCAAGATGGTCATGGTCGTTCTGGGGCTGGCCGAGAAAAACCATATACCCCTGTTTTTCAAGATCCTGGACGATGCTCGCCATCACCTTGATGGAGAAACTGTCGCTAAAGTCACGGAGGATCAGGCCAATCAGATTGGACGTATTGGCGCGTAGATTGGCAGCGGCAACGTTATGAACATAGCCCAGCGTATTGATGGCAGCATTGACCTTCTCGATCGTTGCCTCTGAGATTTTCCCTTTCTGGCGCAAAACCAGCGAGACGGTTGAGACCGACACGCCCGCGTGCTTTGCGACATCAATAATGCTGACTTTCTTCAAAACCGCTCCCTGAAATTCACCGATTATCAGTCAGATACGACAATGCGTCTCCCAGACTACAGGAGACGCGTCGTTCAGGCATCTTATTATTTGCCGATCATGGTGGACATGGTCTGGGCGATAAACTGTGCTCTGGCACCGAAAATCACCTGAATACCGTTGTCGCCGACGAAGACCACGCCGCGCGCGCCGAGTCCGTTCAGGCCGTCCTTATCGACCACCTCGCTTTTTGCCACTTCCAGGCGAAGGCGGGTGATACACGAGCCGACGGAGTCGATGTTATGCGCCCCGCCCAGCAGGGTAATGATCTCGGTCGCGAGTTCTGAATCAGACTTATCATCCGCGTTGGCGGTCACTTCAGTGCGGCCCGGCGTTTTCACGTCGAAACGACGGATCACAAAGCGGAACGTGAAGTAATAAATCAGGCCCATTGGAATGCCGATGATAATCGCATTCAGGAAGTTGGTCTTGTAGCCGTTAAAGGACGGCAGGATCCCGAATGACAGATAGTCGATAAAGCCCGCCGAGAACGACTTGGCGATATGCGCATGCAGCAGATACATGGTCATGTAGGCCAGGCCCGCCATGATGGCGTTAAAGACGTACAGGATCGGCGCCACGAAGATAAAGGTAAACTCGACCGGTTCGGTGATCCCCGTCAGGAAGCAGGTCAGCGCCGCGGAGAACAGAATACCGGCCGCAATTTTCTTATTCTTCGTATGGGCTTCGTGATACATCGCCAGGCACGCGGCGGGCAGCGCGAACAACATCAGCGGGAATTCGCCCTGCATGAATTTACCGGCATTCTGGTAGGTGTCGCTGCTGAAGGATTTCACTCCTTCTTCCAGCATCTTGAACCAGATGGTCTGGTCGCCGTGGATCACCTGTCCTGCCTGGGTGGTGTAATCCCCGAACGAATACCAGAAGGACGGATACCAGATGTGGTGCAGGCCGAGCGGGATTAGCGCGCGCTCTACCAGACCGAAGATAAAGGTCGACGCCGCCTGATTATCGCCGTTCACCACCACGGAGAGCGCGTCGATACCGGCCTGGATATGCTGCCACACGTACGGCAGCAGCAGCCCCATCAGGAACGACAGAAACGCCGTTGCAATGGCCACGAAGCGCTTGCCGGAGAAAAAGCCCAGGAACTCCGGCAGCTGCATGGTGTGGAAGCGGTTATAGCACCAGGCCGCGAGAATACCGCAGATCAGGCCGCCGAAGACGCCCATCTGCAGCGTCGGGATGCCGACCACCATGGCGTATTTCCCGCCCTGGGAGGCCATTTCCGGCGTGATGCTCAGCACGGTGCTGATGGTGATATTCGTGACAAACACCGACACCGCCGCAGACAGCGCGGCGATGCCGGATTCTGACGCCAGACCCACGGCGGAGCCAATGGCAAACAGCATCGGCAGGTTATCAAAGATAACCCCGCCCGCGTTCATCATCAGCGGCAGATGGAACTTATCGCCGAAGGCCAGCAGCAGGCCCGCAGCGGGAAGCAGTGAAATTGGCAGCATTAAGGCGCGACCAATCATCGATAACTTAGACAGCGATTTAACAAACCCTGATATCAGACTCATGCTGATTTCCCCCGAGTAGCGCTTTTTTGGCGCTGTTATTGTAAGTAGAACGTTTTAGTAGAACGTTCTACTTATCGTGGGCAAAGAGTGAAAAACGCGCAACAGAATTTTCATGTTTCAACAGATGAAATAGTGATTATTTGAAGTTGATCGATAAATAACCGCGATGGGCGTGAGGGGATTTAATATCCCCTCTCCGGGTGGGAGAGGGTTGGGGTGAGGGCATAAAACGGCTCAGGCCGTAACGGTTACGCTCTGTCCTTCAAAGCTCACGGTCTGACCCGCGACAATCTTGCAGCGCTTGCGCGTTTCTACCACGCCGTCGACTAAAACCCGCCCGTCGGCGATAACGATTTTCGCCTGCGCGCCGCTTTCGCTCCAGCCTTCCAGCTTCAGCAGATCGCACAGCTCAACGTGCGGGTGTTTACCTAATGAAAAAGTCGCCATCTTACGCGTCCTCTATGTCGTGATATTCTTCGCACGCCTGCAGCGTGTTCTGAATCAGCGTTGCTACGGTCATCGGGCCTACGCCGCCCGGTACTGGGGTAATGTAAGACGCGCGAGCCGCGGCGTCTTCGTACACTACGTCGCCGACCACTTTGCCGTTTTCCAGACGGTTAATCCCAACGTCCACGACAATCGCACCCTCTTTAATCCACTCGCCCGGAATAAAGCCCGGCTTGCCGACCGCGACGATCAGCAGATCGGCGTTCTCGACGTGGTGACGCAGGTTTTTGGTGAAGCGGTGGGTCACGGTGGTGGTGCAGCCCGCCAGCAGCAGCTCCATGCTCATCGGGCGACCCACGATGTTGGACGCACCGATAACTACGGCGTTCAGACCGTAGGTGTCGATGTTATAACGCTCCAGCAGCGTCACAATGCCGCGCGGCGTGCACGGGCGCAGACGCGGCGCACGCTGGCACAGGCGGCCAACGTTGTACGGGTGGAAACCGTCCACGTCTTTATCCGGCGCGATACGCTCCAGCACCTTCACGTTGTCGATGCCTGCAGGCAGCGGCAGCTGAACCAGAATACCGTCGATCTCTTTATCGGCATTCAGGGTGTCAATAAGTTCCAGCAGTTCTGCTTCGCTGGTGGTTTCCGGCAAATCGTAAGAGCGGGAGACGAAGCCGACCTCTTCACACGCTTTGCGCTTGCTGCCGACATAAATTTGCGATGCCGGGTTGCTGCCAACCAGCACAACGGCCAGCCCGGGGGCGCGTTTTCCGGCAGCTTTACGCGCCTTCACTTTTTCCGCGACCTCAGAGCGCACCTGCTGCGCAATCGTTTTACCGTCAATAATCTTTGCTGCCATCAGAGAGAAGATTCCGTCTGTAACGTTTGAAAGGGGGGATGGCGTGTATTTTGTCAGAAGCGAGCGTCGCTGTCAGTCACCCTTTACGCGTTTTTATCAGTGAGACGCAAAAACCCTTCTTAGGGGATGGTCAATTTCTTAGGCGGTATTAGGATGTGACCTGGCGAAATGGCAGCGTTTTGACATATTTAAAAAACGCGTCCTGAGCTACTTTGTCTCCTCCGAAATAAGCTTTCAATTAATCAATTGAACGTATTTCTTATTCCCGATTATTCGCGGGAAGGGTTATTTACATTTTAAAGGAATAGACATGAAACTCAGCAACATTGCTTCTACTGTTATTGCTACTTTGGCCCTGGTTGCAGGTGCCGCAAATGCAGCAGATCCTGCTGCGCCGGTTTCCGTTAATGGCGGTACCGTACATTTTAAAGGTGAGCTGGTTAATGCGGCTTGTTCAGTAAATACTGATTCTTCCGAGCAGACCGTTAATCTGGGCCAGTATCGTACCGCGAAATTTACCAAAGTGGGCGACACCACCTCTAATATTCCATTCAACATTGAACTGAATGATTGCGATCCGCTGGTTGCCAAAACTGCAGCTGTTGCGTTCACCGGTCAGATCGACCCAACCGACAAAACCCTGCTGGCCGTGACCTCCGGTAACAACGACAACACCGCGAAAGGCGTGGGTATCGAGATCCTCGACAGCAAATCCAGCGTTCTGACCCCAGACGGCGCGACCTTCTCTGCTGCGCAGACGCTGATCGAAGGGACCAACACCCTGAAGTTCACCGCACGTTACAAATCAACGGCTGCCACCACTGAGCCAGGCCAGGCGAACGCTGACGCCACCTTCGTAATGAAATACGAGTAATTCCTCCGCACAGGGATGTTCAGGCCTCAGGGACGAGGCCCGTCATACGCAAATGCCAGGAACGAAGGATGACAAGGACTGGAACACTACTGCTGTTAACCCTTGCGATGGCTTGTCCGGCATCGGCGCATACTGTGGTGATCGAAGGTGGCAAGGTTCATCTCCGGGGCGAACTGGTGAACGGCGGCTGCGCCGTGGCGCCCGACAGCCAGAATATGCGCATCGACATGGGGCAGTACCGAACCAATTCATTTTCCGGTGTGGGCAGTTTTTCCACGGTTAACGTGCCTTTCACCGTGCGGCTGCTGGACTGCAGCGTTGATGTTTCACGCACCGTGGGGATCCAGTTTCAGGGCGTGACGCCCGCAGAAGATCCGCAGGTCTTTCTGGCGACCTCGCGGCCGGGTGAAACGCCCGTCAGCAGCGGCGTGGGGCTGGCACTTTTTGACGAACAGCAGCGTCAGATTATCCCAAACGCCACGGCCGTCAGCTGGCTGCCGATCGATACCCGCGAGCTCGCGTTCCATTTTAGCGCCCGCTATCGGGCTATTTCCGAACACCTCGAGCCAGGCAAAATTCAGTCGGATGTCTGGTTTACGTTGATTTATCCATAACACCTGCGAACACATTATTAAAGGTACGGTTGTGATGAATACCCTAATTAAACCAGGACTTTTTTTATCGTTTATTTTGATGATGGTTTCTGCCTGCGCAAATGCTTCCGGCGGTATTGCGCTGGGGGCCACGCGCGTTATTTATCCCGCAGAGGCGAAGCAAACGTCGCTGGCGATCACCAACAGCAACAAACAGGAACGCTATTTAATTAACGCGTGGATCGAAAATGCGAGCGGGCAAAAAGAAAAAACCTTTGCCGTCACTCCGCCCCTGTTTGTCAGCGAGCCGAACAGTGAAAACACGCTGCGTATTATTTACGCCGGGCCAGCGCTGCCAGCCGATCGTGAATCGCTCTTTTACATGAACGTGAAGGCGATCCCGTCGGTGAACAAAGCGAAAACGGAAAACAATAACGTGCTGCAGCTGGCGATCCTCTCACGCATCAAGCTGTTTGTGCGCCCGAACAACCTGGCGATGCAGCCGGAAGAGGCGCTTTCCCAGCTGCGGTTTGAGCGCGCGGGCAGCCATCTCAAAGTCAGCAACGCTTCCCCGTATTACATCACACTCGTCAATCTGAAGCTGGGCGGGCAGACGCTGGAAAACCTGATGGTTGCGCCGAAAAGCTCGGCACAGCAGGTGCTGCCAGCCGGTGCCAGCGGCACGCTTTCATGGCAGAGCGTGAATGACTACGGTGCCATCACCCCGGCGCGTAGCGTTAACCTGTGAGCAGAGTCAGGGCGATGAAAAACCACCAGAGACGTTACTGCCCGGTTGCACTGGCGCTGATGGCTGCGCTCTGGCCGCAGGCTGGCTGGAGCGAAAGTTATTTCAACCCGGCCTTCTTGTCCGACGACACCGCCAGCGTGGCGGATTTGTCGCGTTTTGAACAAGGACACCAGCAGGCACCCGGCGTTTATCGCGTGGATATCTGGCGTAACGATGAGTTTATCGGTACCCAGGACGTGCGTTTTGAGCAGGCCGAGAACACGCCGCCTGTGGCGGGCGGTTTGTCGGCGTGCATTACGCGCGCGATGCTCGATCGCTTTGGTGTCAACGTCGCGGCGTTTCCCGAGCTGGCTAAGGTGCAGGGCGACACCTGCGTTCCGTTGACCACGGCCATACCCGGCAGCGAAACGGTATTCAACTTTGCCTCCCAGCGTCTGGACGTCAGCCTGCCGCAGGTGGCGTTGCAAAACAGCGCCCGGGGCTACATTCCGCCTGAACAGTGGGATGAAGGTATTCCTGCCGCGCTGGTGAACTACAGCTTCACCGGTAACCGGGGAAGCGAAGACGACAGCTATTATCTGAACCTGCAGAGCGGGTTGAACTATGGCGCCTGGCGTTTACGTAACAACGGCGCATGGCGGTACACGCAGAATAACGGGCAGCGGCACAGCGAGTGGCAGAATATTGGCACCTGGGCGCAGCGCACCGTCATCCCGCTCAAAAGCGAACTGGTGCTGGGCGACAGCAATACCGGGAATGACGTCTTCGACAGCATGGGTTTTCGCGGCGGGCGGCTCTTCTCGTCTGACAGCATGTACCCGGACAGCCTGCAGGGCTACGCGCCGACCGTGCGCGGGATCGCCCGTACGCCTGCCAAAGTGGTGGTTCGCCAGAACGGCTACGTTATCTATCAAAGCTATGTGCAGCCGGGCGCATTTGCGATTACCGATCTTAACCCGACCTCCTCAAGCGGTGACCTGGAAGTCACGGTCGAAGAGAAAGACGGCACCCAGCAGCGCTATATCGTGCCGTACTCCACCGTGCCGCTCCTGCAGCGTGAAGGTCGCTGGAAGTACGACCTCGTCGCGGGGGACTACCGCAGCGGGAACAGCGATCAGGATACGCCGTTCTTCACCCAGGGCACCCTGATTACCGGTCTTGCCAACGGTTACACGCTCTACGGCGGGACGCAGCTGGCGTCACGCTATACCGCGGTGGCCGTCGGGGCCGGGAAAAACCTGGGCGACTGGGGCGCGGTCTCGCTCGATATCACCCACGCCCGCAGCCAGCTCGCGGACGACAGCAAGCATGAAGGCCAGTCTCTGCGCTTCCTCTACGCGAAATCCCTTAACGGCTTCGGCACCAACTTCCAGCTGCTGGGCTACCGCTACTCCACAAAAGGGTTTTACACCCTCGACGATGTCGCCTGGCGTTCAATGGAGGGCTATCAGTATGCCGATAGCCAGAACGATAACGATGTGCCGGACGTGCAGAGCTATCACAACCTGACGTGGAATAAAAAAGGCCGCTTCCAGCTCAACGTTTCTCAGTCTCTCGGGGACTACGGCTCGGTCTATATCTCCGGCAGCGAGCAGACCTACTGGGGAACAGACGAGACGAACCTCTGGTACCAGCTGGGCTACGCGGGCGGCGTGAAGGGGATCAACTACTCCGTCTCGTGGTCGTGGAACAAATCCGTGGGGATAGACGGTACCGATCGGATCGCGTCGTTTAACGTCTCCGTGCCGTTCAGCCTCTTTACCCGCCAGGGCTATCGCCGGGACAGCGCGATTGATCGCGCCTACGCTACGGCATCCGCCAGTCGAAACAGCGATGGCGACACAAGCTGGCAAACCGGCGTCAGCGGAACGCTGCTGGAGGACCGCAACCTGAACTACAGCGTGACTCAGGGACACGCCAGCACCAACGGCTCAAGCGGAAGCGCCAGCGCCAACTGGCAGGCGACCTACGGCACGCTGGGCGTGGGCTACAACTATTCCCGCGATCAGCACGATCTCAACTGGCAGCTCTCCGGCGGGGTGGTCGGCCACGCCGACGGCGTGACCTTCAGCCAGCCGCTGGGCGACACCAACGTGCTGATCAAAGCGCCGGGGGCATCGGGCGTCAGTATTGAAAACCAGACCGGCGTGAAAACCGACTGGCGAGGCTACGCGGTGATGCCGTATGCCACCGTCTATCGTTACAACCGCGTGGCGCTGGATACCAACACCATGAGCAACAACACCGATATCGAAAACAACGTGAGCAGCGTGGTGCCGACCAAAGGCGCGCTGGTACGCGCCAGCTTTGATACCCGCATTGGTGTGCGCGCCCTGCTGACGGTAACGCGCGGCAACCAGCCGGTGCCGTTCGGCGCGGTGGTACGCGAAACCAAAAGCGGCGTGACCAGCATGGTGGGGGATGACGGGCAAATTTACCTGAGTGGGCTGCCGCTGGAGGGTGAACTGCTGATCCAGTGGGGCGACGGGGCGCAGTCCCAGTGTCGCGCACCTTACAGCTTGTCTGAACAGAGCCTGCAACAGGCAATCACACTTAAGGGGATCGGCTGTGATTAAAACTCAACTCTTTGCCTTGTCGCTGCTGGCGTTACTGCCTGCGACAAATGCGTTAGCGACCGTGTGCGTCAATGAAAACGGCGTGCCGACGGAAGTACATTACGACCTGACGGATAAATTCAACAGCTCGAATAACCAGATTGGGCAGGTCGTGACGCTCAGCGAGAAATCGCAGTGGGTAGGGGTGAATGCCGTCTGCCCGAAGGGCACGACCGGGAATACCACCAAGCGCAGCTATGTGACCGATTATCCGGTAACGGGAACGAGCGATGGCTATCAATATCTGAAGCTTAACGACTATCTGGACGGGGCGATGAAAATTACGGACAGCTTTGCTGGCGTATTTTATCCGCCAAAAAGCTATATCCAGATGGGGAGCCATCCTAACGTCTCCAAAAACAAACCGTTTGGTGTTCAGGACTCCAGCCTGGTCTTCCGTCTTAAGGTGACCCGGCGTTTTATCAACATGGTGGTGATCCCGCGTGCCACCATGTTCCGCGTTTACGTCACCACTACCTCTTCCGATCCGCTCACCACGCCGGTCTATACCATTAGCTACAGCGGAACCATTCAGGTGCCGCAAAGCTGCGCCATCAATGCCGGTAACGTGGTGGAGTTTGATTTTGGCGACATCGGCGCCTCCTTGTTCAGCAAGGCGGGCGTGGGTAACAAGCCGGAGGGCGTCTCATCGCAAAGCAAAACCATCGCCATTAAATGCACCAACGTGGAGGCGAACGCCATGCTGACGATGCGCGTCGAGGCGGAAAAAGTCTCTGATAATGTGCTGGTGTCGGATAACCCGGATGTGGGGTTCATCATCGCCAACGAGAGCGGGGCGCCGCTGACGCCCAACAACCTGACAAGCAAAATTCCGTTCCGCCTCGACGACAGCGCGCAGGCGCAGGTGGGGATTCGGGTCTGGCCGGTGAGCGTGACGGGCAATAAGCCAGCGGAAGGGCGCTTCACCTCGCGCGGGTATTTGCGCGTGGATTACGACTAAGGAGCCGATATGCGAAACGGGATCCGTTTAATCACCGTAGCGCTCTTTGCGCTTTGCACCCAGGCTCAGGCGGACACCGCGTTGGGCGAAATTAACATTCGGCTCTACGGCAATATCGTCGATTTTACCTGCGTTGCCGAGGGCAGCGACAGCGACAAGGCCGTCCCGCTGGGCACATGGCCCACGAAACAGCTCAGCACCACCGGGAGCCGCACGCAGCCTATGCCGTTTACGCTGAAGCTGACCGGCTGCCCGCCGGGCGCGGCGTCCATTACGTTTTCGGGTAAAGCTGACGGGAGCAATAGCGGCCTGCTGGCGCTGAATGACGCCAGTACTGCAAGCCATGTCGCCGTTGAGATCAGGGATGCGGATAAAACGCGCCTGGCGCTTCAGCAGGCCAGCCAGCCGGTTTCGGTTGACGCACAGGGAAATGCGACGCTGTCGTTTTATGCCAATTATATTGCCACTGCCGATAACCCTCAGCCCGGACGGGCTGATGCGGATGCCACCTTCATGATTAATTATAATTAGCACTGACCGCACTCCCTGCAGCTCAGATAAACTGCAGGGAGTGAATTCAGGTTATAGCAGCTCGTGGGCTTTGGCGTAATCAATTAATTCCACGATGCTTTGCACACCCAGCTTGGAATAAATATTGGATTTATGCGCGCTAATGGTCTTGTTGCTTAATAGTAGCTGTTCAGCTATTTCCTTGTTGGATAATCCATTCGCCAGATACCGTAATACCGTGACCTCGCGATTCGATAATGGCATATCTACTGCCATCCCTTTCCCGGAACCCAAATGGTTTATAAAGTTCAACGTCTCCGACGGGAAAAAGGAATAGCCCATCAGAATCATTTCTACGGCGTTGTAGATCTCACCCAAATCTTTTCGTTTACTGACGAAGCCATTTGCCCCGGCGCGAATGGCGCGACCTGCGTAAAACAACTCTGATTTAGACGAGAGGAACAGAACCTTAATGTTTTTGTTTAAGTTCCTGATTCTCTTTAGTAAAGAGAAGGCATCCGTGCCCGTGAGTTCAATGTCAAGGATCACCAGATCGATAGGGTGATTGCGGATACAGTCAAGGACTTCATGGCTATCGCCAGACTTGAGCTTGACTGCGATATTCTTATTTTTCTGTAGCAGGACTTCTATCGACATTCTGACGATAGGATGTTCGTCCATAATGATAACGGATGCCGGTTTCATTTTTAATGCCTCAGATTGTTAAAAGCGTTATACAGAGTTTGGTAAAACTCTCGAAATGCCGGAAGGATATAATGTGCAGATCCCTGTACCGTAGTATTTCCCTGGGAAGAGCGAAAGCATCCTTGTTTACGTAATGAAAAGAACTATGCCTCAGCGCGGTCATCTCATTAGGCTGGTGTTGGCAAAAAGGTTTTTCTTATTCAGATTTGATACGCATCTTATTATACAGGGTAAGTTTTTTCCGAAAACCCTGTAAATTAATGTGAGGGTATTGGTTTGTATTATCTTCTGGATATGAATCGCTATTTTTTTAAAAATAGCGGAAATATCCTGTTATCCCATTTACCGCATATTTTCATCTTTATGTAATAACAAAAAATAACAGATATCGCTGTATGTTGATCAATTGTTAACAAAAATATGCCTCTTTGAAAGGGACGAACCCGCAAACGTGAGGTTAAAAATTGCCCTCGCAGGCCGACTGACCTTCATCTGAAAGTGCTTACACCGATCCGGATAACGGCTTCTGGTGCACAGGAGAACATGCTGCCCGCTTCGCTTTTTACTCCTGGCAGTTGTCGCTAAGCTGCTTGTTTTTACATCATTATCATCTTGTTAACGCCTTCTGCATTCGCTTAACGGATGGAGGAAAGTGCTGCCGTTCCGCTAATTTGTGGCATTTCACAAGGTTCGCGCCCATAAATTAGGAATAGTTATAAATTCGATTTTATTGTTAAAAATTAACATTTTCGCAACGCGAGTGGTAAGTAAATTCTTAAACCGCTTTAGGAAATAAGGGGTTAGGTGGTGAGTGAAAACGTGCAGTCTGAGAGGTTATTAAGAAGATGGAGCAATTCCTGGCGATGGCTTAGCCCCAGCTTTAAGAGGATGCAGCTGAGACGATAGATAATGCGGCTATAGGGGCGATTCTGCATAAGGGCAATTTGACGCAATGTCTTGCCCCGGGAAAGCTCCTGCAGGATGGGCCATTCGTTGCGCGAGAACCAGTCTTTCTCGGTACCCAGCGGAGGTAGGGTATCCAACAGGCTGTGCTGGAGCGCAGCGGCGCTCAGCTGACGTTCGAGCACATGAAAGGGACCCGCCGCTTTGCAGAAGAGGCGGGGG
>NZ_QFXN01000363.1:0-360 GCF_003144775.1 Enterobacter sp. CGMCC 5087
CATACCTGCCTGCCAAATCTGCTTGATCGTCAGTTCGCAGTACCGGAGCCAGACCGGGTATGGTGTGGAGATATTACCTATATCTGGGCAGGGAATCGCTGGTGCTATCTGGCAGTTGTTATGGATCTTTTTGCCCGCAGGGTTATCGGCTGGAGTCTGTCAGAGAATGCCGATACAACACTGATAAGCAGTGCCTTGCGTATGGCCTATGAAACGCGTTGTCAGCCGCGGGATGTCATGTTCCATAGCGACCAGGGGAGCCAGTATACAGGTCTGAAATATCAACAACTTCTGTGGCGTTACAGAATAAAACAAAGCGTCAGTTGACGGGGAAACTGCTGGGATAATAGTCCCATGGAA
>NZ_QFXN01000364.1:0-561 GCF_003144775.1 Enterobacter sp. CGMCC 5087
CGCTTCTTCCGTAGTCTGAAAACAGAATGGGTGCCGGCGGAAGGTTATACAGGCAAGGACGGGGCCCGGCAGCAAATTAATGAATACATATTGAACTACTACAATAGCGTCAGACCTCACCATTATAACGGTGGGCTGACTCCGGAAGAGTCAGAGAACAGGTACCATTTTTACTGTAAAACCGTGGCCAATATTACTTGACCACTACAGAGTATTTGCGAGCGTCTTTGTGCCGGCGACATTCCCCCGGACAGTCCCAGGAAGAGTGCGACGGTGGTTAACGGGTTGACCAGGGGCAGGAGGGCAATAAGCCCCAGCCCGACAATCCTGAGTAAATCTGACATGTTACCTTCTTATATGTGTATCAGTCTCCGGACATCAGTACAGGACGCTGGGTGAAGGGGTGATGCCGTACTGGTGACGAAGGGCGGTGAAATAACGCTCCGGGCATAACCGGAATGTAAGCGGCCTGTGGCTCGCAGGATAAAAAAAAGTCCGTCAGGGCACGGGGCACTGACGGACTGAAGAGATGATATTACCGAAAAAAAGACGTTTTTGTAG
>NZ_QFXN01000365.1:0-805 GCF_003144775.1 Enterobacter sp. CGMCC 5087
GGATGATCGATCAGCTGCGAATCGCTGATCGACGTTCCACGCGAAAACATGATCGATCAGAGCGGAATACGCACACAGTTAGGCTGCTTCTGGAAAATATAGTTACCGGAAAGATTTCCACCAGCGTTGGCGTATATATCACCGTTTGCTGTCGTGAATTGAAATATACGCTGTCCGGCAGAACCACCATCCCCGAGTGTTGTTATTGCTACATCCGCCCACGAACTAGGCCCGGTAGCTATAGAACCAAGTCCTACTGTTGAAGAATATCCACCACTGCATTGACTATGCCAACGGGCAAAAGGAATAAACCCTGCATCATTATTAACGGAAACGTTACCTCGGAAAAAAGAGATATTTCTTTGCCATGTATTAATGTCTGACCATGAGCCGCCATAACCAGCCCCATCAGCTCCACACGAAGATGATTTGAATCTCTCATCCGGGTAAAACAAAAATGAACCCGCCGTACCAGTTCCGCTATTAACATTTAACTGCGCTCTGTCTAAATTAGTTCCGCTCCCACGAACGCCGCCAAGAGACCAGTTCCCGTTATACCAGGCCCCTCCCACTGCGTTTACATAACTTCCGACAGTCCCATCCCCTGTAATGTTGTATAGCTTAACAGCCTTATCACCACCTTCCTGCGTGGATACTCCAATACTATTTCCCTGAGTTACCATCAAACTGCCGGTAACATTTCCCCCTGTTTTTTTATCGACAGTATTCAACCGCGAATCATCCCCGGCCGCCACGGTTCCGGCAGCCGTTCCAACGTTCCTTGTGGCGCTGTTTCCCAAACCGA
>NZ_QFXN01000367.1:0-630 GCF_003144775.1 Enterobacter sp. CGMCC 5087
CCTTGAAATACCACCCTTTAATGGCTGGTGTTCTAACGTAGACCCGTGATCCGGGTTGCGGACAGTGTCTGGTGGGTAGTTTGACTGGGGCGGTCTCCTCCCAAAGAGTAACGGAGGAGCACGAAGGTTAGCTAATCCTGGTCGGACATCAGGAGGTTAGTGCAATGGCATAAGCTAGCTTGACTGCGAGAGTGACGGCTCGAGCAGGTGCGAAAGCAGGTCATAGTGATCCGGTGGTTCTGAATGGAAGGGCCATCGCTCAACGGATAAAAGGTACTCCGGGGATAACAGGCTGATACCGCCCAAGAGTTCATATCGACGGCGGTGTTTGGCACCTCGATGTCGGCTCATCACATCCTGGGGCTGAAGTAGGTCCCAAGGGTATGGCTGTTCGCCATTTAAAGTGGTACGCGAGCTGGGTTTAGAACGTCGTGAGACAGTTCGGTCCCTATCTGCCGTGGGCGCTGGAGAATTGAGGGGGGCTGCTCCTAGTACGAGAGGACCGGAGTGGACGCATCACTGGTGTTCGGGTTGTCATGCCAATGGCACTGCCCGGTAGCTAAATGCGGAAAAGATAAGTGCTGAAAGCATCTAAGCACGAAACTTGCCCCGAGATGAGTTCTCCCTGAC
>NZ_QFXN01000368.1:0-614 GCF_003144775.1 Enterobacter sp. CGMCC 5087
TTAATCCTGAACTGAAAGAAACCCGCATTATCCGGCAACTGCAATGGTATGTACCGGAAGCCCGCCCCCTGGTTTACCAGGACGACTGGCACTGTTACGGCTGCAGCAGTGAGTACCACGGTGAACGCTACTGTATGACCTGCCGGACGGGGGCGCGCAGCTATGCGCTCAATGATGCTGATAGCCGGGTGGCGGAGGTGACGGCATGCGCATGCTGAAGTGTTATCTGGCAAACGACCGCGAGGGCCACTTCGCGACAGCCGGGGAGGCCATGAGTGCGCCGGGACAGATATGGATCTGTGCGTCCTGTGGCTGCCGGCTGATACTCCATGCTGGTCTGCATGAAGACCCGTGGTTTGAACATGACCAGCAGGCCGTGGCCCGCAATGTGCTGATGAACTGTGCCCATCTCGACCCGGAGGTAAAAGCCGAAGCCCGGCACAACAGGCTGCGCAGTCTTATCCGGGGTATGGATGCACCCGTGATGTCGCTTGCCTGGTACTGCGCGTGGTGCGGTGACCATTACCAGGGCGTGAAGCGCTGCCCCCGGTGCCTGACCGGTATCTACAGCATCGAAGAAGCCAGCTGGCAGATGAATTACCGCTGTAACACCC
>NZ_QFXN01000369.1:0-542 GCF_003144775.1 Enterobacter sp. CGMCC 5087
CAAAGGCAGGTTCTTTAAGGTAAGGAGGTGATCCAACCGCAGGTTCCCCTACGGTTACCTTGTTACGACTTCACCCCAGTCATGAATCACAAAGTGGTAAGCGCCCTCCCGAAGGTTAAGCTACCTACTTCTTTTGCAACCCACTCCCATGGTGTGACGGGCGGTGTGTACAAGGCCCGGGAACGTATTCACCGTAGCATTCTGATCTACGATTACTAGCGATTCCGACTTCATGGAGTCGAGTTGCAGACTCCAATCCGGACTACGACGCACTTTATGAGGTCCGCTTGCTCTCGCGAGGTCGCTTCTCTTTGTATGCGCCATTGTAGCACGTGTGTAGCCCTACTCGTAAGGGCCATGATGACTTGACGTCATCCCCACCTTCCTCCAGTTTATCACTGGCAGTCTCCTTTGAGTTCCCGGCCGGACCGCTGGCAACAAAGGATAAGGGTTGCGCTCGTTGCGGGACTTAACCCAACATTTCACAACACGAGCTGACGACAGCCATGCAGCACCTGTCTCAGAGTTCCCGAAGGCACCAA
>NZ_QFXN01000097.1:0-3919 GCF_003144775.1 Enterobacter sp. CGMCC 5087
AAGAAGTCGAGATGGATGCTACTTAACCAAAACCAGCATCTCAATAGCGCATCATTAACAATTCATTTCACAGCGATCAATTAAATTTCTCAAAGTAACAATAAATAAACAAAACTAATCTGGCGCTGACTTTCCCCTCACTTGTTCCTCAAAAGCCTGCCCCCAGATATCAAAAAGCCCACGCGCTAGCGTGGGCCTTCTGCATATCGTGAAACCAGGCAGCCAGTAAAGCCACTTTGGATATTCAGATAATAAAAAACCCCGCCGAAGCGAGGTTTCAGATTGTAGGTGCTTATTATCACTGCCATCACGGTGCAGCTCTGCCAAGCATGACTGAATTATCGACTTTTTTTACCTGTTTTCAAGTTTTATTTTCACGAGCCCTTTTTATCTCAGCTTTCATTGACAGAAATACGGCACTGTTAAAATGCGATACACACCACCTCACACGGTCTTCAGCCTGTTTTCGGGTTAACCATGGGGCCACTGAAAGAAGATATCGCGCTATATCGCTAACTTTTTTTCGACCTGCATAAAAAGCGACACCAACGATGTAAACCGGATCATCGCTTTGAAACGCAGACAGAATGCACTTCTCCACAAAGTCGCCATCGTCCCTTTTCATTTGGTCATTAAGAGCATCCACCAGTGTTGGCTTAGGCCAGAGAATACCTTTTGCCATTTTCAGCAGGTCTTCACCACGGTACCCAATCTTACGCAGACCTTTAATCGTGTCGGTGATCCGTTTCGCCGCAGCCTCTGACCATTCATCACCCTGTAAGTCAGTCCAGAATCCCCCGCCATTCATTTGAGACTGTTCTTTCGTTCTGCCGCCGTAGCACTCCCCCCACACGGCAAGAAGTGATTTAACCCAGGCGCTTTGAATGTCTGTCAATGGCCGATATTTACCCAGCCAGCTTTTACGCGGCGCAGCTGCTGCATGTTCCAGGGCTTTTGTGTGTGCACGCCTTTGACGAGGTGTCATACCTCACCTCCTAATTCATAAAGTACCTGCACCAGCAATTCGCTTTCGGTACCGAAATTGTTTTCCCATGTCTGACGGCCAGCATGCACGGCTTTTCCATGGCCACCAGCACGATGATGAAAATGGCAAAGAGGAATAACGTGGAAGTTGTCGGCGCGGACTGATAATCCAGTACCTTTGCTGCAATGGTGGATTTCAGCAGGGGTGTCCTCGTGACCGAGGTTTTTACAAACGATACAACCCAGCCCGGCGACACGGGACAGGTGAAGTTTTTCGGCTTTGGTCTTTGACTTGTTCATGCCGCACCGCCTGGGTGCGAAAAACAAACAGATACACCGCTCCAGTAGGTGCGGTGTGGGTAGATAATGCTTTTTTGATGCGCCATTTGCTACTCTCATCTGGCGCAGTAATTACTCAGTTCAGGGTGTTCAATCCTGTTCACTTATTATAGCAATAGACCCAGGTAGTATGCCAGCCATGATAGACGCTTCAGTATAGCTAGCTATAGATACGACACATTCACCTTTAGCTAATGCAAATCCATCATCGACCACAAGATTGTCCATGTAAAACAGCACAGGCCCAACATGCTCTCGTAAATTGGGTATCAGCGATTCTGAAACATAAATCGCAATCATATTCTCACGTGCAGTCATATTCTTTTTCCTAAAGAATTAATCATCCCCAAGGAGGGGGCGCCCCTTTTATCCCTGCGCGCGGTTAAGATTTACCCCAAATACAGCTTTAAGTCTAATAGGTGAGACAGATCGAAATACCACTTATCGATCTGTTATAACGATCAATTAATGTTTAAGTGTTACTTACGCCTACCGTTAGCAATAGTGAAACGCTTCACCACGCTATCTTCATGATTCAATGCGGGATTTACGCTTCAATCTGTAGTTTTTTAGCTGGACGTTTTTATTGTGACGATAAAAAACTTTCATATCACGTGGAAAAAAGAAACCCGCCGTAGCGGGTTAGGAGTGTAGGTGCATTGAGGGTATCAGAAATGATGAGATTTTAGCCGTTCCGTGCTGACAATCAACATCCACCAGCAAGCAGTAATTGAAACTATCTCAACGTAAGAAAAACCCGCCGAAGCGGGTTCAATGGCTTTATTTACTCTCTGAGTGTTCGATATGACTGAAGCGACACAACATTATAGTTTCCAGATAGCCCCTCAGTTGTAGGGAGAGCATCTCCAGCTAATTCATAAAGAATATCTATTTCGATATCCATTTCATCAGCAATACGTTTGGGATCATAACCAAGCTCTTCAAGCAGAAACATTAAAGCTCGACGGAACAATTCAGGACGCTCGTGAGGTATCAGATGATCCTCTTTTTCATCAATAGCCTCTCCTTTGCGCTTAAGGCCCATAAACGCTGTTTTGTATTGCTCATCAGTCAAGAGGCCTAACTGGTGTGCTCTGTAAACAATGGCCGCTTTGCTTACTTTCCATGTCAATTTAAACTGACTTAACCCTTGCCAATTAATTCTCCCCCCAACAGGTCTTGGAAAATACTTCGCCATTGCAGTTCGGGGAAGCAGTAAAGCAGAGGCAAAACGGTTAGCTTGGGATTCGGTTAACCGATCACCAGTTGAAACCCCCTCATGCAGGATCAAATGAGCAACCTCGTGTGCGATATCAAAACGCTGCCTACATGGTGATTTTTTTGCCGTATTTCGAACAATAAACGGCCTGCGCAAAGGAACCGATAACGCGTCAACTTCATCCGAAACAGCGTCAAAAGAGGTAACAAATGCCCCTAGTTTCTCAGCAAGACGGGTCATATTGTCAATCGGCCCAAAACCCAATCCCCATTCAATTCTGCATTTCTCTGCAGCTCGCTCTATATCCTCTTGCGTATGAACTTTAAATTCAGGAAAGCGAACTGGGGATAAATCAAGATTATATTCGAATACATGAATAAAACGACGATAAAACTCAGCCTTGGCGAGTGTTGATAGTTTCGTCGACATCCTTGTTGAGGTCCGTTTACGAAAATGAACAATCTCTTCATTAACGGGGGAATGCTCCTGCCTTTCGAAAAAGGCAGGTTTTACCCGTAAAACCTCGGCTAATTTATTAATAAGCTCTGGGGATGGAACAGCTGAACCAGACTCCAATCGCTGAATATATTGGCGTGTTTTTTCAACCTTTTCAGCAACCTGCTCCAGAGATAGCTCGTGATACAGACGAGCGAGTCTTAAATTAGTACCGTTAAACACTTTTCACCTACTATTTGCTATTCTGTTTCTTTTCCTTCTCAGTCTTGGATGCACTGATAGGTTCTAGCTCGATAGGTACCGGTGCTGGAGGCACATCATCGATAGAGTTCAGCATAACAACACGGCTCGAACCATATGTCCAGGTCGAGACGACCTCCCCAAACACGTTATAGCCATTAAAAATAACCTTTCCACCCTCTCCTTCAAATTCAGGCTTCTCAACCACAAAACGGTGCATTGTTGGTGTGGTTTCCTCCGTTTTAAAGAGTTGGTCAGCATCATTCCTTTTAAAGAAACCCCGTTTTTTAGGATTATCTGCATCATCTGTAAAGAACCGGATAGGGACCTGTCCAATGGAAAACGTAAGATCCATTCCGGGGTTAAGTAGCCTCATCCAGTCATATGTCTTGCGCACGCACATCTGCAGCAAAGATTGCCGTTGTCGGCCAAATGTACAACCACCGCGAGTATAGTTATCATCAAGAGGAGATGATAATTGTTCATGAGTTATATCCTGAACCCTAAGCAATTCCTCAGCGATTGTGATCAAACGTTCTTCAGTAAGCTCAGGAAAGAATTCCCAAGGGTATGGAAGGGTCTGCATCAATAACTCTCCGTTCTGTTCGTGCAAAAACCAACTTTTGTCAACTAAGATATTGGTGCACATTCCCGTTTTTGTCAACCAATAAAAAAACCCGC
>NZ_QFXN01000106.1:0-1736 GCF_003144775.1 Enterobacter sp. CGMCC 5087
ACGCAGCAGCTTGCCCCAGGCGCTGTTCACCCCCTCCCAGCGCACCTGCCCTTCACTATCCGTCATCCGCTCCGGCGTGCCGTTGGGCTGGCAGTGGAACCAGAAGATCTCCGGAGCATCCACGCCATCAATACGCGCCAGCGGATCGTAGCTGTCCTGATCGCTGTAGACGTAGGTCAGCGGCACATCCCCGTGCACCTCCTGCAGCAGACGGAACCCTTCCCAGACAAACCGGGTGGTCACCGACTTGCCGGTTGGCTGTCCGCCCAGCATCTGGCGGCGCGTTTTGCTGATGCGTCGCCCGAGCGGATCGTAGCGGAAGCTGACCTGCGTCTGCGGTTTATTGCGGTCCCGCGGCTGGCTGATGACTTCCGTCAGGCGATGTTCACCGTCGTAGCGGTAGTGCCAGCGGGTCTGGCCGTTATCTTTCTCCACGGTGCGGCCGTGGATGTCATAGCGCCAGCGAATGCCGTTCAGCTGCGTCAGGCGGTTGTGTGTGACCTTCACCGCAACCCCTTCGAGTGGGTTACCGGCTGCATCCCAGCGCCACTGCTCCTGGCCGGGCAGCGTGCCGTCCTGAACCAGCAGGCGCCCGGCGCTGTCGTACTGCCAGCGATACCAGCTGAACGGGTTATCGTCCCGCTCTTCCCGCACCAGGTTATTGCGGTAGTCGTAATGCGAGCGGAGAGACCAGCGGCGCAGTGCTGGGGCGGAATGTAAAGATTACATCATTAAAAATTGCAATATGATGAACTTCTTTTTATGTTTAATTTCTTTTGAAAGAAAATATTCACGATTTGGTGTGGATTTTCCCAAAACATTGATCTAGTTTTAAAAAAAACATTATAGCATAAATATGCTATCACTTTCTTTATCCATGTCTAGGCTTCCTAACGCTCCAAGATCTAAAGAATAAATCTCATCAGAACCTTTGCGCAAATTTAAGAAGTACCCAAGATCACCATCTTGACCAATCAATAAAACGTCGGGCTCAACTTCTTGAATTGCATAGGTATTATTTCTTTCAAGTAAATCAAAACAATTGAAAACATAAAGCTGATCACCATTCGCTCGTTGAATTTCATACGAGTCAGTGTCCTTGACGTTCTCAATCATAAAGCGCTTATATTTAGAAGGTAAAGGCATGTGCATGAATTTTTCAATTTCATTTAACTGATCGATTAAATCTTTTTTTTCCATATCGGATTACCTATAAATTAATAAGTTATATATCAAAATAAACATTACTACTATTTAACTCTCTTAACTGGTCAAAATATTTATAAGAGTCACTAATCGATTTCCTAGCCTGCTGCTTTGGAACACCTGCATCAATCATTTCTTTGTAACTGATATGAAACTCTTGTTTCAATGTTGTATCCCAACCTCCTGGCAAAGCTCTACGAGTTCGTTGAGCAGAACTTATATTCGCGTGCGGACTGCCTGATGCGGACTTAAGTAACGTAGCAGGTGCAGTATTTCTCTGGTAACCGTTTATTCTTTTCTTAGCCCAAGCGTCCTGTATTGGGTGGTGACTTTGTACAAACCCATCATTTTTACTATTTGTATGACCCGATGCTCTGTTTACACCAGGCGAAAGATTACCATGTGGATCAACATCACCAGTTTTATATCCGTTCGGTGCTTTACATCTCGACAACCCCCACGGATCCACCCACCCCAGCGCATTCGGCGCATACTGGTAAAGGTTTATCCCCCCCGCCAGCCCTATCGGG
>NZ_QFXN01000107.1:0-15702 GCF_003144775.1 Enterobacter sp. CGMCC 5087
GCGCACCTGCCCTTCGATATCCGTCATCCGCTCCGGCGTGCCGTTGGGCTGGCAGTGGAACCAGAAGATCTCCGGAGCATTAACGCCATCAATACGTGCCAGCGGATCGTAGCTGTCCTGGTCGCTGTAGACGTAGGTCAGCGGCACATCCCCGTGCACCTCCTGCAGCAGGCGGAACCCTTCCCAGACAAACCGGGTTGTGACCGGCTTGCCGGTTGGCTGTCCGCCCAGCATCTGGCGTCGCGTTTTGCTGATGCGTCGCCCGAGCGGATCGTAGCGGAAGCTGACCTGCGTCTGCGGCCTGTTGCGATCCCGCGGCTGGCTGATAACTTCCGTCAGGCGATGTTCACCGTCGTAGCGGTAGTGCCAGCGGGTCTGGCCGTTATCTTTTTCCACGGTGCGGCCGTGGATGTCATAGCGCCAGCGAATGCCGTTCAGCTGTGTCAGGCGGTTGTGCGTGACCTTCTCAGCAGATCCTTCCAGCGGGTTACCGGCAGCGTCCCAGCGCCACTGCTCCTGTCCGGGCAGCGTGCCGTCCTGAACGAGCAGACGCCCGGCGCTGTCGTACTGCCAGCGGTACCAGCTGAAGGGGTTATCGTCCCGCTCTTCCCGCACCAGGTTATTGCGGTAGTCGTAATCCCAGCGGCGGGACCAGCGGCGCGGCGACGGGCGCTGGGCGTTGCCGGTAAAGACATCACGGCGATGCAGTCGGCCAAGACGATCGTATTCGCTGCGGGTGGTCAGCAGCCCCTGGGTGCGGCTGGTCTCCCGGTGGAGTTCGTCTCGGGTAAAATCTGAGACCGACAGCTTATCAAGAGCAATGCTGAGCAGATGCCCGCTGCCGTAGTAGAACTGCTTCAGCTCGCGGCCGTCGGGAAGCGTGACGGAGGTGCGGTTGCCCAGCGCGTCATACTCCCACGCCAGCTCGCCGAGCTCGCCCGCTTCGCGCGTCACGCGACCGAGCGCGTCATACTCAAAGGCGAGCTCCTGCTCTGCCTCGGTGGTCCACGCGTCGGCTGCAAGCGCAGGATGCAGCCCAATCCGGCTTAACAGTCCGGACGGCGTGTAGTGATAGCGGGTCTGCCCCTCCGGCGTGGTTCGAGCGACCAGCTGGCCGCTCGCGCTCCAGGCGAAGGCGTGGGTGATGGCCTCCGGATGACCGGCGGCAAACGTGCGCGCTATCGTTCGTCCGCAGGCGTCATAGCGATACTGCGAGGCTACGCCATCCAGCCCCACCTCTTCCAGCAGCAGCGAGTCCGCGCCCCAGCGGAACTGATACGCTTCGCCGTTTTCGTTTTCCAGGGTAATCAGACGCCCGCGGCTGTCCCAGCGGCGACGTACCTCTTCCCCCTGGGTATTACGCGTCGCGGTTAAGCGCCCCGCCTCATCGTATCTGAACTCGCTCTCTTTACCGTCGGCGCCCGCATGCTTCACCGGCAGGCCACGTTCGTTCCATTTGAGCGATTCCGTCCAGCCTTCCGGGCGATCGAGCTGCACCGGACGCCCTGCGGCGTCGTAGCGATATCGCGTCTCTTCCCCGTCGGCGCCAGTCTCGGCCACCAGCCAGCCCAACGGGTGATAGCGGTAGCGGGTAATACGCCCGGAACAGTCCGTCGAACGGACAATCTGCCCGGCCTCGTTGTACTCCTGGTAGCGGCTGTTTCCGGCGGCATCAACCTCTTCAACGACCTGGCCGAACGCGTCCCGGCGCAGCTGCGTGGTCTGCCCCATCGGGTCCACCACGCGCTTCAGCCCGTGGTGTTCGTCGTACCAGAACCGGGTGGCGCTGCCGTCTGCTTCAATGATTGACGAGGGGAGCGCGCGATGCTCCAGCCAGGTGGTGGTGCGGGTATTGCCGTCGGCGTCGATCTCCTCAACCCGGTTGCCCATTTCGTCGTAGACGAAGGTGACGGCGTTTCCGAGCGGATCGATGCGACGCGTCAGAAGCTCGTTCTCGTCCCACTCGTAGCGCCAGTTTTCACCGCGCTCGTCAACGTAGCGGACGATCAGATTTTGCGCGTTCCAGTAGTGCCGGCGCGTCTGGCCGTCGTAGTGCTCGACGGTCGTCAGCCCAGCGGCTAAATCGTAGCTAAAGCGGCACCCGTCCCCGGTGCTGGTGCGGTTTTCCACCACGCGCCAGTGATCGAATTTTTTCCAGCGGTATTCGCTCTCCAGACCGCCCGGCATCCGGTGCCAGACCATCAGCCCGTGTTCGTTATAGCGGTATTCACGCGTTACCACGCCGGAGGCATCCGTCGCGCTCGCCAGCTGGCCGCGCGCGTCGTAGCCCCACTGCATCAGCGGCCAGGTTTGACTACCGTCGAAATGGCTGGCAGCGGTAACGCGCTGCGGGAATCGTTCATCTTCATAGCGCAGAGTGACGTCTATCGCCCGCGGCTCGTCGTGAAGGCCGACCAGCCTGCCGTGCTCGTCCCACTCCGTCAGCAGCGCGTTGCCGTATTCATCGCTAAGGGAGGCCAGACGCAGGATGGATGGATTCGCCCGGGTCGATTTATACAGACGCCACACCGCGCCGTCATCGTCGGCAATCGCCACGTCGCCGTTCTCATTACGGCGGATGATAATGCCTTCGCTGATGCTGTAAAACGCGCGGTCGACAGGGGGCAGCTCGAAGCTCAGCTCGCGCCCGGTTTCGTCGAACCAGGTGGCATTGTTATCGTCCAGCGTGAGATAGCTGTCAAAGGTCGTTGCCCAGCCCAGACCGAACAGCCCTTCCCGGGTGGTCAGGCTGTTGTAGCTGCGCTGCCAGCGAAGCGGAAAGCGCCCCGGCAGCGAGAAGTCGAGCTCGTCGTCGTCATTCAGCACCTTCACGCCGGTGGCGGCATGAACCGGGTGCGAGGAGCCAAACACGGCATTCACCGCCATATCGGCCAGCATCCCGCCGCCGGCTGCCGCCAGCGCGCAGGGCATGTTTTTTAGGATCTTGCCCGGACGCCCGCGCAGCAGTGAGAGCGCAATCATCCCCAGCGCCAGACCCGGCGTTTTACCGCTTTTGATATCGCGGACCGTGAGCGTGTCGCCTCCGATGATCACGTTCGGGGAGACGTCGTCGGAAACGGTGCCTTCGCAGGTGGTGCGATCTTTGGCACGCACCGCAGGCTGCCCGTTGATGAAGACGCTTTTAGAGCCTTCCGCCAGATACTGCGGTCCGGAGTGCTTTTCGCACGCCACCTTGTCTTCTTCCAGCGGCGAGGTTCCCGCGGCGGCAGAGGCCACGCTCGGCTGCCACATTTCGCTACCAAACTGACCGGCTGCGGATAGCAGCATGCCCGCGTAATCGGCAAAGCTGCCCGGCGACTGCGGCTCAGGAGACGGCGTATCGGCGGGCGTCAGCGTGCCTGCCGCGCGCGCGGCGGGGATTGCGTTGGTGAGAACGTTACTGGAACCGGTAGTGATTTTACCCGCAGGCGACGGCGGGAAAAGCGCATTGCCTAACCCCTCAGCGGCGTTGCTAATATCGTCGGTAATACCCGCCACGTTCGCCAGCACGCCACCGATAATCCCGCTTAACAGACAGCTGGATCCTATTGCCGCCACGCCCGCTGCGGCCGCCCCTGCGCCCAGCAATGGCGCCGCTACGGTTGCAGCTGCGCCTACCGCCGCGCCGATCACCGCATAGGCGGCGCCTTCCGCCACAATGCTGGTGATGTCAGCAAAAATGCTGGAGTGAATAATCTCGTCGCCCTTACGGGCCGCGTTGTTATCGCTCATGCCTTACACATTCCGGTTGTCGTTTAGCGTCAGACTCTGCTTAAGCGCGCTCCAGCGCACCTCGTCCTCTTCGGTAAAGGCTCTGAGTGCCGAGAGGGTAAAAATCATCAATACCGGTTTGCCCGGCGTTTGAACGGCCAGCTGTTTTTGCCACAGGCGCTGCCCGTTACGGTCAAAGGTGGTTTCAACTTCCAGCCCGTTAATTTTTCCGTCAGGCCCGGCTTTTACGTTCCGGAATTCGCTCTGGGCAATTTCGCCCATCTGAGGACGCAGCACATCCCACTGGCGGTGGAACTCTTGTTCATAGTCGCTGCCATCGGGGATAACGCCGCGGCTGACCACCACGGACAGCCCGCTTTCGTCATCGCGAATAATATTCATGCTGTTATCCTGCCAGGCAGCAGGAAAAACGGAAAACGAACCTTCCTGAAGGGTGTATTTCATAAGTGAACTCGGGATGATTAATATTGTGAGAAACAAAAAGGCCAATCCATGCTGGCCCTTTGGCTGGCTGTTTTATTATTTACGCCATTGACCTGACTGTTCGACTAAAACCTGGCTGCCTTTGCTGACAACCAATTTCGCGGGTGCATACGTCACGGTATAAACGATCTCGCCATTCTTGTACGTTGAGCCGATTATTTTACCTGCGGAGTCGTGCAATGTTTTTCCCTTTAAGGAGATCGTACTGTTATCACTTTTGCGCACGCCGAGATAAACCATCTGGTCACATTCGCTATCAAAATGACCACACCTGTTTATCAGCGAAATAGCGAACTTTTCGGTGTCCAGTTTTCTGGTTTCAGCGTTATGAACCGAAGCGGCTTTACGTAACGTATAACGCAGCGGAGCATAATAATGTCCATTTTGAGGAGGAGTAGCTAAACGCCATTCCATTTCATCCCCCTTTATTTCCAGAACAGCACGTCCGCCTGGGCCGCCAAATGAAGAGTTGAATTCAACGCTGGCGCGATTGCCAGCGATCGTACCGGTAAGATTACGCTCATCATCTTCCGGGCAATCTATGCGGTTTCCTTTTTGGGAGATATAGCAATAAGACCCGGTGATACGGTTGCCTGATTCAGCTAACCGCAGGGTTAACGTCGAGTCGCTCCCGGATTCTCCAGCCCACTCCCCGTCAAACGCGAGGCCTGATTGGCTGCTTTTTGCAAACTGCATCGTATTGAATCTGGCGGCCCATTGCTGAATATCGGCATGAATAACCGGGCTATTATCAGATGACCGATATTGTATAACGTCCGACTCCGGAACCACCCAGGCCGCAAAGATTTTGCCGTCAGGATTGATAACCAGCGCTGATGCGTTCTCCAGATAAAGATCTTTTAGCCAGCCTTCAACAAACAATCCTCCACCTGTGGTGGTATGCGGTTCACCGAAGACATCAAAGTTATCAATAAAGATCTGGTAATGATTTCCCAGCAACGCCCTGAGATTGTCTGTCACTTCTCTGTCGTTAACGATGCGGCTAACCGTATCGAGCTTATTGTATTGCGATAATTCAAGCGCCGATGACGCTTCAACGACGCCTGTCAATAAAGCCGTGAACAATGCGACTGCCAGATATTTTTTGGTCATAAATTATTCTTGAGAATCATTGTTGTAATTCATCGTTATTTTCACAACCTTACTGTCTTTAACCTCAAAAGAGAGCAATTTCTTACCCAATTCATAGGAAATCCACTGTTCCCCGGAATCATTTTCAACCTGGCCATCGCCGTATGCATTGTTCAGTGCTCTGATTGTTGAACCCACATGAACTCCACGCGGCGTTAAAATATCTGAGGCAGTCAGCGTAATCTGGGAGACGATATAATCATCAACGCTTCGTTCAGCTTTATCCCACCAAAGATTGGAAGTGAATATTTTTAAACCATCCTTTTGATGCTGGTAGAATTTATAGTTCGTTCCGTCAAAAGGAACCTCACCGACAAAATGGCCTTCAAGCGGCACGTCAATTTTACGGGCAATATCAGGAGTCCATCTGTCGCCTAATGCGACAGGCTGGCCTTTAACCTTGACGGAAAAATCCTGTTTTGTCAGAACGGGCGGCATAGCCTCTGCCAAAACCACAATGCTACTCAGACAACTAAACATCAGGGAAAAACAAAGAAATATAGGCGTGTGTTTTTTCACGTTTATCGTCACTAACTTGATGTAAATTACGCTTTTCACGAATACTGCAAACCGGCAGCGAAATACCCGTGCCGGCATGAAAACACAACACTTATTAACGATCGTAACGCGACATAACGACTCTATTTAGGCATTCCTGGTTCATTACCGGAAAACTAAATGCCCATGCAAGTCCTCTCTCATCAGCAACGGTTCGGTATCCAACTGATTGTCCTGCGGTATTCCCACGAGGAATGTTAGAAATTTTAACATCAGGGAAATGAGTTTTGACTTGTTCGAGCGTAATGCAAGGCTGTTCGATTACAAACGAGACAAGTGAAACACTATTATCTCCGTTTCCCCATAAACGAACATCTAAATCGCTGATACGTGTTCCATCAGATAATGTGAATGGAACTGACGTATAACGGTCTTTCACTTCTGGATTTTTTTGGACCAGTGGTTGATGGAAAAGTTTACTGACATCCTCGGTCTGTTTTCCCCAGACTGTTTTGAGTTCTTTAACAATATGCCATAACGAATCTTGGTTCATGTTTGTTTGTCCTGCGTAAGAAAAAGATGAAAATAGTGGGAGCAAAAAGAGGATGGTATTTTTTGTCATTCTACTTACCATAGAAACCCCCGTAATAATCGCTGTAATTGAGATCGGTACCCGAAGCTATTTCGCCTTTACCGTAGACTTTACCTATAGCTTTTGCAGCGTCAACCCGCGACAGCTCTCCATTTACCATTTTATCATAGGCTGCATTGTAAGCTTTGAGATTTTCCGGGCTTCCTGCTATATCAATATCAATACCGCCATTTCCCAGAATTTCACGCTGTATTTTTATATTATTCAAGGTTGCACCACCTTCATCCATAAGCTGGCTGTTAACGAAATTTTCTTTACTAGAATAGTCCGCTGCAACAGGATATGTTGCATGCCCTGCTTCATGAGCCAGTGTTTGTACTGTATTGGCCGTGTCTTCCATGTGTTCGGGATCCATAACGATCAGTTTATTATCCGAATCAGTATAACTTCCCCCTCCTGTCGCACCTGGTTGAATCGCCCATCCCTTGTCTTTCAAATCTTTTAGCTGAGTTTGAAGGGTCGGTGACTTGTTGATTTGTTTAACAACATCATCATTGAAAGGCATAACGTCTGAGCTATTCGGATTATTTTTATAAACATAATTCCCTTTCAAAGGCGGGGCTGTTGTTGACGCCGAAGCTGGAGCAGGTTTCGATTGGCCTGCTGCTGGAGCCGCAGCAGGGGCAGGACGACTAGCGCTCTCTTGCGGTGAAAACTTCGCCTGCACCGCCGCATCAATATCCCCTTTATGCCCTGATCCCGGCGCCGTTGTGCCCGGCTTGGTGCCAGAGGTATTCAGATGCAGCTTACCGCCCGTGGTGATATACCCATCCCCTTCCACGAAGAAGTTAAACTCTTTGCCGATGAGGTTAATCTTGCCGTTAGCATTCAGCTCAATAGCGCTCTCACCGGAGACCAGCCGCAGCTTCGTCCCGGAAGCTATAACGTACTGCTCCACCGCCGCGTCCAGCTTGCCTTTCCCCGTCAGGATCTCGGTTCCACCTTTCACGGCCTGAGTCTGGTTCGCTTCCACGCGATGCAGCTCGTTTTTCTTCACGTAATGGCTGCGCGCCCCGCCGACGCTGTGCGTTTCATCGTTCTTAACGCTGGTGTCCATGTTGCGCTCGGCCTGGATCCACACCTGCTCTGCGCCCGCCTTGTCCTCAAAGCGCAGGGCGTTGGCGTTGTCGACGGAACCGTCTTTCGTGCGGCTCATAAAGCCCATCTGCGTCGCCGCGGCCGGCAGCGCCCACGGCGGCATGCTCGCGTCGTTGTACACGCGCCCGGTGATAATCGGACGGTCCGGGTCGCCGTTGATAAAGTCCACCACCACCTCGTCGCCGACGCGCGGGATTTGCACCCCGCCGTAGCCCTGGCCCGCCCACGCGCTCGACACGCGCACCCAGCAGGAGCTGGTGTCATCGCCCTTCGCCAGCCGATCCCAGTGGAACTTCACCTTCACGCGACCGTATTTGTCCGTCCAGATACTCTCGCCCTTCGGCCCCACCACTTTCGCGGTCTGCGGGCCGTAGGTGCGCGGCCACGCCGTTGTCTGCGCCGGACGGTAGACCACCGCCGACGGGATGACCGTAAAATCGGTGCGGTGAATGGTTTCCCCCTCGCCGCTCGCGTAGCGGTTCTCTTCGAAGTGGTAACCCGCCGCCGTCACCAGATACTCGCCGTTGTCGCTGAAGAACGGCGCGTTGGTTAAGGTGAAGGTGTGCCCGGGCGCAATCCCCGCCGCCGTGGCGGTGGCCTGAATCTGCTGATGCTCAACCTGCCAGCGCTCCTGACGGATGCGGGCGTAGAACTCCCCGTGGCCTTTGTCGACAAAGCGACCCGGCCAGTCGTACACGTCGATGCTGCCCGGCTTTGGCGACGCCGGGTTCTGCTGGGCCTGGAACAGCCACGCGTTCGGCTTGCGGAAGTCATAGTCGTCGAGGCTGTAAATCCCCGGCGTCACGCTGTCCTCCAGCGCCCACTGGCTGATGCCCTCCTCATCCGTACTGCCGCCTGATGGCGTCTGATGGTAAGGAATAACCTCATAGCCGCTGAACGGCTGATGCTGCGTGGCGGCGTCGGTCAGTACCAGGGTATGTTTGTCCGCCTCGTGGCTGAAGTGATAGGCAATCCCCTCCAGCTCCATCAGGCGGCTGATGAAGTCCAGGCTCGACTCCTGATACTGCACGCAGTAGTCCCACACCCGGTAGCTGCCGGTGAGTTTGTCCTCAACGTTGACCTGATGCTCACCCAGCAGGGTTTTGACAATCTGCGGCACCGTCTGCCCCTGAAAGATACGCAGGTTACGGTCGCGCTTCATCGGCCACAGGTCCGGCTCCACCGTCAGCTGGTACACCGCATAGCGGGTGCCCGTCAGCTCGACGGCGCTGACCGCCACGCGGGTAATCTTGCCGTTAACATAGCGGGACGTCAGCAGGCTCTGCGTCGGGATGGTCACCGTGACCGGCTGGCCCAGCAGCTTACTGCGGTCGATGCGCGCGTCCGTGCCGAGCACGGTCAGCGTCAGCGCGAACGACTCGGACATCGCCTCGCGGCCCGTCAGTTTCCAGAACAGAAGCCCCTCCACCGGGAGCTGAACGGTAATTCGGTTGAGCATAATCTTTATTCCATCTAGCTTATGCGATGCAGAAAAGAGTTTCGCATCTGTGACTGAGCGTAATTCTAAGGGTTCACCAGCCAGGTGCCCGGCTTGGCAATATCCAGCGTCTGGCCACGCGTTCTTCCGTTGCCCTGGAGTTCAATCTTCACCTCGCCGGCCGGCAGCTTGAGCGACGCATAGCCGTTGGTTCCCGGGCGCAGCGCTTTTGGCTCGCCGTTTACTTTTAGCGTTTCGCCGTCGAGGATGCGGATATAGACCAACGCAACAGGGCTCGCGACAGGCGGTGGCGTCTGCTGGGCCGTCGCCTGCTCGTTAACCTTCGCCGTTTCCGGCTTCACGTCCGGCGCGTTTGCGGCGGTCTCAGTCGGACGCGTCTCTGCCGGTGGCTGTGCAGCCTGCTCTGGTGCATCTTTGCCGCCGCTGAACAGCATCGCGCCAGCGACAACGCCGACCAACACGCCTGCGGCAACCATGCCCGGGATCTTGTAGCGGCGCCAGTCGAGCAGCGAAGACGGCTGTTCCTCCTCCACCGGTACCAGCATCGTGCCGGGCTTTTTCGCCGCCAGCACATCGTTGATACCCGCGACCGGCATTTCAATCAGCGCGGCGAACTCGTCGATGGACTGCGGACGGTCCTCCATGTGCAGCGCCAGCGCGCGGTCAATGGCCTGCAGCAGCGGGATGGAATAGCCCTGCGGCATGATTTCCACCAGCGGTTTGCAGGTATCCTGAATTGAGCGCACCACGCTGACCGGCGGCGGAGAACCCACAATCAGGGTACGCAGCACCGCGCCGAGGGCATAAATATCCGTCCACGGGCCCTGCTCGCTTTCGTTGTCGTCGGTGTACTGCTCGATCGGCGCAAAGCCCGGGCGCAGCATGGTTTCCGTTTCGTCGGAGAGGTTACCGATGGTGCGGCGCGCGGAGCCGAAATCAAGCAGCACCGGCAGGCCGTTATCCTGGATCTGAATGTTATCCAGCGAGATGTCGCGGTGCAGATAGCCTTCGTTGTGGATGGTCTTGATCGCACCGAACAGCATCGGCAGCGTGCGGCGGATCCAGGCCTCGTTGATCAGCTCCGGCTTTTCCTCGCGCAGGCGCGACAGCGTGGTGCCGCTGTAAAACAGCGTCCCCATGTAGGCCGTGTCGTTTTGTACCCAGAAACGCAGGACGTGCAGCAGGTTCGGGTGGTTAAAGCGCGCCAGCAGACGGGCTTCCTGGATGAAGCTGTTCAGGCCTGCGGAAAACGCTTTTCCAAAGCGCTCGCTGCGCAGCACCAGGGTCATGTCGTCGCCGCGCACGGCGAGGGAGGAAGGCATAAATTCTTTGATAGCGATAGTGCGTTCGAGCTGGTGATCCCACGCGCGATAGACGATGCCAAAACCGCCGCCGCCGATCACCTCTTTGATTTCAAACTCGTTGAAGCGGTACCCGACCGGGAGCGCGTTTGGGACAGTCCGATTGTTATCATTATCCGTCATCTTTTACAGTTCTCTTGATGATTATTACGCGGCAAACTGACAGTGAAACTCGCCCTGCTCGCAGGTGACGTGCAGACGTCGGTACTGCTCGTCGCTGCGGCTGGCGGTAAGTAAGATCTGGCTCATCTGAGGCAGCAAGGTGTTGGTCAGAATAGCATCCACCATGCGGCCGCCGGACTCCACCTCGGTACAGCGCTGAACAATCTGTTCCACCACGCTGTCGTCAAACTCAGAAATAATGCTGTGATTCTCTTCCAGACGACGCTGAATGCGCTTGAGCTGCAGGCGAACAATCTGCCCCAGCATCTCGTCGCTGAGCGGGTAGTACGGCACCACCAGCAGGCGGCCCAGCAGCGCCGGTGGGAATACCTCCAGCAGCGGCTGGCGAAGGGCGCCGCTTAACGCGTCAGGCTCCGGCATCAGCTCCGGATCGGCGCACATGGCGCTAATCAGGTCGGTGCCGACGTTAGACGTCAGAATAATGATGGTGTTACGGAAATCAATGTGGCGCCCCTCGCCGTCTTCCATCCAGCCTTTATCAAAGACCTGGAAGAAGATCTCGTGGACGTCCGGGTGCGCTTTCTCAATTTCGTCCAGCAGCACCACGCTGTACGGACGGCGGCGCACGGCCTCGGTCAACACGCCGCCTTCACCATACCCTACGTACCCCGGAGGCGCACCTTTTAAGGTGGAAACGGTGTGCGCTTCCTGGAACTCACTCATGTTGATGGTGATAACGTTCTGCTCGCCGCCGTACAGGGATTCCGCGAGCGCCAGCGCGGTTTCAGTTTTACCGACCCCGGACGGGCCGCACAGCATAAAGACGCCCACCGGTTTGTTGGGATCGTCCAGCTTCGCACGCGAGGTTTTCACGCGGCGGGCAATGAGGTCCAGACCATGACGCTGGCCGATAACGCGCTGGTTGAGCGTGTCGGCGAGGTTGAGCACCGCGTCGATCTCATTTTTCACCATCCGGCCCAGCGGGATCCCGGTCCAGTCGGAGACCACCGCAGCAACCACGTTTTCATCCACCGCCGCAAACAGCAGCGGCTCATCGCCTTGCAGGGCGTTCAGCGCCTGCTGCCGTTCCGCCAGCTGGCCGCGCAGCTCGGCGCTATCGTCATCGCCTGCCGCGAACAGCGCCGTGCGCAGGCGGATAATCTCCTGCACCAGGCCGCGCTCTTCTTCCCAGCGCCGGACCAGGGCTTCGCGTTTTGTTTCATACGCGTCGCGTTCGGCGAGTAAAGCGGTCACGCGATCGGCGTCACCGGCTCCCACGCGCGCTTCGCGTTCAGCAATCTCAATTTCCACGTCCAGCGCGGCAAGGTGGCGCAGGCATTCTTCGAGCTGCGCGGGCGGCGCGCTCTGGCTGACCGCGACGCGGGCGCAGGCGGTGTCGAGCAGCGCAACGGCTTTATCCGGCAGCTGACGCGCCGGGATGTAACGATGCGACAGCTTCACCGCCGCGCTGACCGCTTCGTCGAGCAGCAGCACCTGGTGGTGCGTCTCCAGCGGCGACACGGTGCTGCGCAGCATCAGAATGGCTTTCGCTTCGTCCGGCTCGTGAACCTGCACCGTCTGGAAGCGGCGGGTCAGCGCCGGGTCTTTCTCGATGTATTTTTTGTATTCAGCCCAGGTGGTGGCGCCAATGGTGCGCAGCTGACCGCGCGCCAGGGCAGGCTTCAGCAGGTTCGCCGCATCGCCGGTTCCCTGCTGGCCGCCTGCGCCAATCAGGGTGTGGATCTCATCGATAAACAGAACGATCGGCGTGGCGCTGGACTGGACCTCATTGATTAACGCCTGCAGACGGGCCTCGAACTCGCCTTTCATGCCTGCGCCAGCCTGCAGCATGCCGATATCCAGCAGCCACAGCTGAATATTTTGCAGCGGCTCCGGAACGTCGCCGTCGGCAATACGCAGCGCCAGCCCTTCCACTACCGCCGTTTTCCCGACCCCGGCTTCCCCGGTCAGCAGCGGGTTGTTCTGGCGGCGACGCATCAGGATATCCACCATCTGGCGGATCTCCTCGTCGCGCCCGACAACCGGGTCAATCTTCCCTTCGCGGGCGCGGGCGGTCAGGTCCTGGCCGTACTGGGCCAGAGTCCCCTGCGCCGCAGGTACCGCACCCGCCGGTGCGTCTGCGGCGGCAGCGGCCTGCTGCGTCTCTTTGCTGTTGGCGCAGATAGCGTCGAACTGCTCAATCAGCACCTCGACGTTAAGGCGGGTGAACTGCGACGAGATGCTTTTCAGCACGTTGGCCAGGTTCCAGGTTTTAAGCATGCCGATCAGCAAATGGCCGCCGCGAATACGGCTGACGCCAAACTTCAGCGATCCAAACACCCAGGCGCGCTCCACGGCGCTGTCGATATGTTCAGAAAGATCGGAAACGGAACTCGCCCCGCGCGGAAGGACGTCCAGCGCGGCCACGATATCGCGCGTCAGCTGCTGTTCATCAAGGGCAAAGTGGCGGATGACCTGCTGCAGATCGCCATCCTGCTGCTGCATCAGCTGATGCAGCCAGTGCACCAGCTCAACGTACGGGTTGCCGCGCAGCTTGCAGAACGCAGTGGCGCTTTCCAGAGAGGTAAATAACAGCGTATCCAGTTTGCCGAAAAGCACGGCACGGCTAATTTCTGACATGTTAGTTTCCATTAACAATGATTCGGTATACGGAAGGATTACCGCTCTGCGCGATACACCAGATCGCCTCGCGGGACAGGCTGCGGCTGAAGGCCCAGCCAGGTGTTATAGCCTAATCGCCCATTGCTGCCGAGCGTGGTGCCCTGCACCGCGTCTTCACGCAGGATCACCCGCGTTTCCCATTCAAACTCCACCCCGGCGTACTGACGCACCCAGTCGCGCAGTTCGATGACCCACGCTTCTCCAGGCAGAAAGCGGTTGTACTCCTCCGCGCTCAGCGGGCCAATTTCGATGCGAAACTTGTGCTGCACGTCGCGGACGGCGACGCCGAGAAAGGCGGATTCCCCCATGCGCGGCATGCGGCGCCCTGCGCCAAGCTGCGCCTGCTCGCGCGTGGAAAGCGGCATCCACTGCGGCACGTTGCTCACCAGCTTAACCGGCGCTTTAAAATAGTTGCGCAGGATCTTCTCCAGCCCCTCCGGATCCCGCCCGTGACGGGTCAGGTGTCCGGCGTGGGTAAATCGCGCATGCGAGCTCAGGCTGCCTTTGTTCATCTGCCCCGGCTGGCCCATGCCAATCAGCGATGCCAGGTAGCCCTCAAAGCGCCTGTTGTCGGCACGATCCAGAGAGACGGCCGGCTGTGCATCCGCCCAGGCGCGGTAAAACAGCAGCGCAAGGCGGTGATGGAACAGGTCGGCAAACGCGCTGAGGCTGGTGTCCTGATGATGATAAATACGCTCGCGGGCGTATTCGGTCATGTGGACCGGCAGCGGGCCGTTCGGGCCAAACAGGCCGAAGCTGAGGATAGACACCTCGTGCAGCCCGCTTTCTTCGCGCTGGCGTACCTGAGCCAGCGTCGACGGCGCAAAACTCATCGACGGCTGCTGGCCGATGCGCAGCGGCTCAAATTTCGGCAGCGGCGCGCGTCCCAGCGGGTAGCGCTCGCCGCCCTGGGCATCAATGCGCCTTAACAGCTGAAACAGATCGTAGCGCCAGGGCGTCTCGCGAACCCCTTGCCAGAACGCGTCCGGCAGCCGGGTCAGGCGATGCACGCGCAGCGGTGCAGTGGCAGCGTCACTCATATCAGCGCCCTTTTACCCATGCGCGGCGCCCAGTAGCCAATCTCGCCGCGCTGCTGACTTTTCAGGGTGAACTCCGTAAAGCTGTTGATTGACACCAGGCGGGCAAAGAGACGTTCCATCACGCTGCCAAAGAGCCACGGGCTGGCGCCGGAAAAGGCACGCTCATCGACCGTCAGGGTAATGCCGATCCCGCGGGCGAAAACGACCGGGCCGGGTTCAGGCACGCGGCGGTGAACCGGCTCCAGCACGCAGTGGCGTACCCCCTCCACCTGACGCGCAACGGGCGTTTCTGCCAGGTTGGCGTAAAGCCCTAACAGCTGGCGCAGCGCGGCCGCGCCGTCTTCATTTTCGCTGTCCATCAGGCTGAGGTAGTTCATCTGCAGCTGGCTGATGAGCCGCCAGGTGCTGAACCCTTCCGCCAGCGCCGGACGCGGCGGCGTCGGGCCTTTGCGCAGGGTGAGGGATTTCACCGGCATGGAGTCGGCCATAATGAACTGCCCGAGCTCCTGCTGCAGCATCAGCGGCAGGTCGCGGCTGGTGCACAGCACCTCGGCAGAGATATAGCGCAGGTTTTCCTGCCACGGGGCGTGCTGTTCATCCACCAGCGAAACAAACACCTCTGAACCGATGTAGCCGGTACGTGTGCCGTAGCGCAGGGCGTGCTCGGACAGCACGCGCTGTTCGCGGCGCAGGGAAAAATAGGCCCCGTAGTTGCCCGCATCGCCGCTCCAGGTGCTCCAGAATGGACGAAACGTCTGGTCATCGCGCTGGCCGTCCGCGCTGCCATAGATTTTTTTGACCGCGTAAATTTCATAATCCAGCGGACGAATGTTATCGACCACCAGATGGTATTCATGCTGGCCTTCATTCAGCTTCTGACGCGCCGCGACCTTTGGGAAAAGGTTGATGACCGGGGTACAGTGCAGCGCCAGATGGCTGGCATCGACCACGCGCTCCAGCTGTTCATCCGACTTATCCAGCAGAATGAAGATGTCGAAGGCTTTTTCGCCTTCACAGCGTTCGATAAGCGTGCCCAGACCGCTCAGGCTGATGAAGCGGAAGCGGGCCGGAAAGGCGAAATACTCCTGCAGCAGGCGGTAGCCGTCAAAGTTGCGCAGATCGTCAGGAAGCAGAGCCTGGTCAGGCTCAAAGCCCTCCTGGCGCAGCGCGTCCGACGCCAGCAGCTGTCGCTGCGGCTGCGGGCTGACCGTCTGACAGACGATCCCGGCGTGATGCTCCATCACCAGCTCCAGCAGCTTCAGCGCTTCAATGTCCGGACCGCCGAGGAAAAATTCCAGGCGGTCGAAATCCAGGTGTCCGAGGTTTTGCGGGCCGTCGCAGGCGATGCGGATCCTTAAGGCGCTGCCGATCTGCCGCTGGCTCAGCCCCAGCTGCGCCAGCGGCAGATCGGCGGGCACGCCG